>CALVGQ010000013.1 GCA_944327135.1 uncultured Erysipelotrichaceae bacterium
GGGGGGGGGGGGGGGGGGGGGGGGGGGGGGGGGGGGGGGGGTGGGGGGGGGGGGGGGGGGGGGGGGGGGGGGGGATGGTCTTATGATGGATGAGCTTTTGTTAGATCAAAAGCAGCAAGGCTTTAAAATTGTCTTTATGAGTGTCCTTTTGGTTCCCGTATTTTATCATTATTATCAAATTTATACAGAAGTAGCACGAATTCAAGCAGAACGGTTAAGCATTATTGCTTATTATCTTGATCATCCGGAAGAAAAAGAAGCGTGGATCCCAAGAATTCCGGATGAAGATCTTCATTCAGCTAACATCGAAGAAGATAATGAGTATCATATGCAGACCTTTAAAGAGTATTATGAGTTACCCGATGATTTAAAGATCATCTTCTATAACGAGAAGTAAAAGGAGGAAAATAGGATGGAGTCCATTAGTTTTATCATTCCAGCATACAATGAGGAAAAAAATGTCGTAGAGCTCAATCATCGAATTTCCCAGGAAATGGAGCGGCTTGGCTTGAACTATGAGATCTTGTTTATTGATGATGGAAGCAAGGATCAGACTTTCCCTGTCATCAAAGAAATGGCGAAGCAAGATCCTCATGTTCTTGCTATCAAGTTCAGCCGGAATTTTGGAAAAGAAGCAGCGATTTTTTGCGGATTGGCTCAATCCAGCGGAGATGCAGTAATTGTGATGGATGCCGATTTGCAGCATCCGGTTTCAGCCATAGAAACGATGATCCAGCAATGGAAAGCTGGATATCAAATCGTTGAGGCAAAAAAGAAAGAACGGCAAAATGAAACCAAGTTGCATCGGTTCTTTTCCAATTGCTTCTATAAGATGCTGAATTCTCTTTCTGGCTTTGATTTAAATAATTTGTCTGATTTTAAGCTGTTGGATCGTCGGGCGGTAGGAATCTTAAATCGGCTCACGGAAAGGCAGACCTTTTTTAGGGCTTTGAGCGGGTGGATGGGCTTTAACACCTGTTTTGTTGAATTTGAAGTAGCTGATCGTTTTTCCGGAACCAGCAAATGGTCTTTTAAAAGTTTGGCTCGGTATGCGGTGAATAACATCTGTTCGTTTTCTTCGAAGCCCCTTCAGTTTGTGACGGGTTGTGGATTGATTTTTTTGGCGTTTGCGATTTTGCTTGGGATCAATACCTTGTATAATTATTTTAATGGCCGAGCTTTCAGTGGATTTACTACGGTGATCTTGTTGATTTTGATTTTAGGAAGCGTGCTGATGATCAGCTTGGGTATCATTGGCTTTTATTTAGCTAAAATTTATGAAGAGGTGAAGGGCCGGCCGCGCTATTTGATTCAGGAACTGGTGAAAAAGGAAGAAAACTTCAAGAATCATGGTATAATGAATAAATAAAGGAGGCCGTTATGCCAAAAGTCAGTGTCATTGTACCAATATACAATGTGGAGGCCTATCTTCCAAAATGTTTTGATTCCTTACGAAAACAGACGTTTCAGGATTTTGAAGTGTTGGCGGTCAATGATGGAAGTCCTGATCAAAGTCAAAAGATTATCGATCAAACAGTACTTGAAGATAAACGATTTGTTGCCTTGAAAAAAGAAAATGGCGGATTGTCGGATGCTCGCAATTATGCCATTCCTTTTGTGCAGGGAGAGTTTATCTTTTTTTTAGATAGTGATGATAGCTTGGTGCCAGAGGCGCTAGAGCACTTGGTGCAAAAAGCAGAAAAAGATGGGGCGGATCTTGTGATTTGCGGATATAACGAAGTCAGCTGCAACGGCAGACCCTCCCGGCCTGTGGTCAGCTCTTATGAACCGGAGGTCGGATCATTAAAGCAGCATCCTGAGATTTTAAATAAGTTGCCGCACTGTGCCTGGAATAAATTGTATAAAGCTTCCCTTTTTAAGGAAAAGGGGATTACTTATCCTAAAGGATTGTATTATGAGGATTGCGGCACTTCTCCTATCGTTTATTTAGAGGCCCAGCGCATCAGTGTATTGAAAGAGCCGTTAATTGATTATCTGATCGATCGACCAGGAAATATAACACAAAGTGTCAATCGAAAAATTATGGATGTGGTCGCAAATTTGAAACGAGTTAACGATTATTATCGGGATCGAGATGCATTTGAGATCTTTCGAAAGGAGCTGTGCCTGTTCAATTTGCGTTTGATTTATGATAATCTCTGGAAATTAAAGCTGGTCAAAGAGGATCGAGAATTTATTGATACCTTTTTTGAGGTTGCTTTTCAGCATTTGAATGACTATTTTCCAGAGTGGAGAAAGAACAGTTATTTTAAACACAAAAAAGGGAAAGACCTGATTTTGGCATGGATCATGAAGCGGCCGCGATGGTATCAGGCCTATTTGAGTAAATGAGGTGAGAAAATGCCTGAGATCAGTGTGCTTGTTCCCGCATATAATGCGGAAAAAACGATTCAAAGAACGATCAAATCGATATTGAATCAGAGTTTTTCTGATTTTGAAGTGATCGTGGTGAATGATGGCTCCAGCGATCAGACGGAAAAGACAGTGCTGGAAATGCAGCATCCGCAGATTCGTTATTTTAAAAAAGAAAACGGTGGAATTGCAGAGACTCGGAATTATTTACTTGAAAAAGCACAAGGAAAGTATGTTTCTTTTTTGGACGCTGATGATTGGATGGAGCCTGATACACTGGAATGGCTGCATCAGACTGCAGTAGAAACCCAAGCGGAGGCTGTTGTTTGTGATTATCGTTATGTTTTTGAAAACGGAGATATCAAGGAGATGCCAAGTGCTGATTTTGGAGTGTCCTGTTTAAAACAGCGGCCATCTTTGCTCATTGAGGTTATGCCGCAGATGTGGAATAAATTGATTCTTAAAGAAACATTGGATCGACAGCTCCTTAAGTTTCCGAAAGGATTAGTTTTTGAAGATCTATTTTATTGGAGCTGTCTTCTTCCGCAACTGCATCGGGTGGCAAAATGCAATCATTCTTTGATCAATTATTATCAGCTGCAAACTTCGATCATGGCTTCTGCACGGAAGATCAAACCGACGATCTATGATTTTGATAGGATCGTATCCTTAATCGATGATTATTATCAGCAGCAGGGATGGAATACTGTCCAAAAAGAGCTTGAAGGACTGTTTGCTTTAAATGCCCGTGAACTGGTTGATGGGATCATTGATAATCAAAACGCCTCTTTGGAAGAAAAAACAGCAGCGGTTTGCAGTGTATTGAATACGCTAAACCGGCGATATCCGAAATGGTTTAAAAATTCTTATTATGTTCGAAAATATGAAGCGTTTGGAAAATCTTTTTTGTTCAAACGAAGATTGATCGATTGGGGACTTGCCCGAGGGAAAGTCGATCTGGTTTTAAAGCAAGTAAGTAAATCGTGAGGAAACGAAATGAAATTAAGTGTAATCATTCCAATTTACAATGTTGAGAAGTACATTGAAGACTGTTTGCGCAGCTGTTTGCTGCAAAAGGCAGAGGATGTAGAGTTTATTCTGGTCGATGATGGGTCAAAAGACCGCTCAGTTGCGATAGCAGAAAGGCTGGTCCAAGAGGATTCTCGATTTAAAATACTCCACAAATCAAATGGGGGATTAAGTGATGCTCGTAATTATGGGGTGAGTCACTGCAGCGGAGAATATGTCTTTTTCTTAGACAGTGATGATACGATCGAAGAAGAGATGATCGAATCGGTGTTGAAAGAATTGGATCAACATCATCCGGATCTGTTAGTGTTTGATATGCTTTTTGTGTGGGATGGAAGCAGCCAAAGGAAAGTGGTGCCAGGAAGGATTCAGACGATTCAGGATCCGGTTCGCTCTTTTTTGCGGGCGACTCCCTCTGCTTGTAATAAAATCATAAAGCGGACGCTGGCATTGGATTTTCCATTTCCTTATGGGATGTTTTATGAAGATCTGGCAACAATTCCGATGATTGTTGCGGCTGCCAAAGAAATTCGATATGTGGATCGAACCTTTTATCATTATCGCCAAAGAGAAGGTTCGATTATTTATACGTTTAATCAGAAAACTTTAGATGTGTTTAAATGCTTTGAGAGAATTTTCCAGTATTATCGCAAACAAGGATTGTTTGAAATGTATCATGATGAGCTGGAAGCGATGGCCATTGAACATTTGATGCTTTACGCTAACCGGCGTTTTGTTCATGCCAAAGAAGGAAATGACTATTTAAAGCGATCCAAAGAGACAATGGAGCGCTGGTTTCCAGGATGGAAAAAGAATTCGTGCCAGAAGCAGTTTTCATTTAACGATCGAATGTTCATTCAGATTGCGGCAACTGGAAATATTGCTTTATTAAAAGGATTGTTGGCACTGAAACAAAGGATGAAAGGAAAAGGCGCATGAAACGGAAGATTCTGATTGTTAATGATGAAATGGTGGTAGGCGGAGTCGCTCGAGTACTCAACAATATGCTGAAAATCCTAGATTATCAGACATTGGAAGTGGATCTGCTGGTGCTGCACAAGCATGGCGAGATGCTGAAAGATATTCCCTCAGCAGTGCATGTGTTAGAAGGAACTCGTTTTTTTGAAGTTGTCGATCAGCCACTAAAAGAATTGGTGCAAAACCATCATTATATCCTTGCCATAAAAAAAATCTGGCTTATTTTTTTAATGAAAAGTGGGATGATCTTTTCTAAAATTCAAAAAGAACGCAAGAAGATCCTGAGTCAAAAATACGATGTTGAGATCGCTTATAAAGAAGGATTCTGCACTGTTTTTGTTGCGGCAGGTGATTCGGTTAAAAAAGTAAACTGGGTTCATGTAGATTATAAGGTCCACAATTATTCTCAAAATCACATGCGCCTGATGAAACGGGCGTTAGAATCAATCGACGTTCATGTGGCGCAGTCTGAGGCAGCAGCGGCTTCCTATCGGGAGGTTTTTGGCCTTTTGGCTCCGTTTCGGATCATTTATAACTGCATCGATACAGAAAAGATTCAAAAGCAGGCGGAAGAACCGTATGTCTTTTCACAACCAGGCTCTCATTTGGTTTCCGTAGGCCGGCTGCATTTTCAAAAGGCTTATTTGCGAATGCTAGAAGTGCATCGACGGTTAATAGAGCAAGGCTACCGGTTTACCTTTTATATTGTAGGAGATGGGGAAGAAAGAGCTCAGCTGGAAGCCAAGATCAAAGAATACCATTTGGAGGATTCATTTATTTTGCTGGGGTATGACGAAAATCCGTTTCGAATCATTCGTGCAGCGGATTTATTTGTTCTGCCTTCGCTATATGAAAGTGCTCCCACGGTGGTTTATGAAGCATTGACCGTTAACACGACGCCGATTCTGTCTGCTGACGTTGCAGGCGTCCGGGAGCAGTTGAAAAACGGAGAACTGGGAATGATTGTTGAAAATAGCGAACAGGGGCTTTATGAGGGAATTGCTCAGTGCCTGGATCATCCAGAGCAGCTGGATCAATATCGTGAAGCAATGAAAGGATATCAAAATACCAATGAAACTTCTTTAAGACAAATAGAAGATTTATTGTATAATGATGGGGAATAAAGGAGTAAGTATGAAAAAAATCATCGAAAACTTAAAAAAAGACCAAGTTTTGCTCTATTCTCTTTTGATATTTATGATCATTCAGCCTTTATTAGAGCTGGATCTTTATCTGCAGAATTTTTATACGCAGACTGGGATCTTGGCGCTTTCGACTACGATTCGGATCGGGGGGGTTGCCTTTCTGGCTTTTTTGGCATGGCTGCGCAGCAAAAACAAAGTTCGCGATTTACTTTTATGGGGTGCTTATGGCCTTCTTTTAGGAGTTTATGTTGTTCTGCATTTTTGGATGGCTCGGGGAGTGGACTTGAAGCTTCCGGCAAGTTTTCAATGGATTGGCTCCTTTGAATTAAAATACATTTTATTTCTGGTACTGCCTTATTTATTGATCTGGGCTACCTCAAAAATCAAGATGACGAAAAGTCAGTTTAATTTAATGGTTCTTTTTGTCAGTCTTTTTATCTGCCTGAATATTGTGATAACGAATCTGATTGTTTCCTCATACGGAAGCTATGGGGGCATTACGTATCAGAATATCTTTTCCTGGTTCACGGGAGGTTATGAGGAATATACGCCGCAGGAATTGACTTCAATTGGTTTCTTTTTCTATGCGAACCCGATTAGCGGTCTTCTGATTGTTTTGTTCCCGCTTTTGATCAAAGCGATGATTGAGGAAAGAAACAAACTGCTTTATGCTTTTGCAATTATCCTTCAAATGCTGACGATGTTTATGTTGGGAACGCGGGTAGGAGCGTATGGTGCCGTCCTTTGCTTAGGGGCAACTCTTATTCTTTATCTGTTTTTTATCGCTTTAAAACAGATTCAGGTTTTGGATCGTCGCTTTGTTCTTT
>CALVGQ010000014.1 GCA_944327135.1 uncultured Erysipelotrichaceae bacterium
GAAGGAACACTACGGGTTGATACAGCTCGAATTTTAGTCGTTGATGAAGCGGATATGACATTAGAATATGGCTTTTTGGAAGAAGTGGATGCGATTGCAGGAAAAATGAGCACTGATTTACAAATGATGGTGTTCAGCGCGACGATTCCACAGAATCTTCGTCCATTTTTGAAGAAATATATGCGTCATCCTCAGACCATTCAGGTTGATCAGATGCATCCAAACAATCCTCAGATTACGCATGTTTTGGTTCCCTGCAAGCATCGTAGCTATGCGGAAACCTGTCTTTCTATTCTTGAAGGTTTTATCCCTTATGTTTGTTTGATTTTCGCAAATACGCGGGAGGAGGCCGCCGACTGTGCTGCTTTGCTTCGAAAAAATGGTCGGGCAGTTGTAGAAATTCATGGCGGATTAGAAGCCCGCCAGCGAAAACAAGCGATGAGACAGCTGGAAAATTTGACCCAATCTTATGTTGTAGCGACTGATATTGCTGCTCGCGGTTTAGATATCGAAGGAATTACGCATGTTATTTCTCTGGGCTTTCCAAAAGAGCTGGATTTTTATATTCATCGTTCCGGAAGGACGGGACGAGCTGGACGAGAGGGGACATGTTTTGCGCTTTATCAACAGCAGGATGAACCCATTATCCGCGCTTTGAAAGAACGTGGAATCCATTTTGAGCATCAGCAGTTCAAGGGTGGACGGTGGCAGATGCTGAAACCGTTTGGCCAACCAAAGCCGAAGAAGAACGATCTGATTGAAAAACAGATCGCAATAAGCTTAAATCGAAATAATGAAAAAGTTAAGCCGGGGTATAAGAAAAAAAGAGCTGCAGAAATTGAGAGAATAAAGCGAAAAAGAAAACGTGAAATGATCCAGAAAGCTATTCAAGTTGAACGAAAAGAGCGCTACAAACAGCAGCAGCGTGCGAAGCGGGAGTCAAAAGAATGATAAAAATTGGATCACATTGTTCGATGTCTGCGCCGGATTATCTGCTTGGAAGCGTTAGGGAAGCACTCAGTTATGGTGCCAATGCTTTAATGGTTTATACCGGTCCGCCGCAGAATACGCTCCGTAAACCAATTGAGCAATTAAAAATCGAAGAGGCACGAACTCTGCTGCAGGAAAATGGCATTCCGCTAGCAAATTGTATTATCCATGCCCCCTATATTATTAATTTAGGAAATTGTGTCAATCCCAAAACGGTTGAACTGGCTAAGGAATTCACTCGCAAGGAGATCGATCGGGTAGAAGCGATAGGAGCATCATTTTTGGTTCTGCACCCCGGTGCTTATACTACTGCTACTTTGGAGGAAGGCCTGAAGCAAATCATTGCTGGGCTTAATGAAGTCCTTCAGCCTGAGGACAAGGTTGTGATCTGCCTTGAAACAATGGCTGGAAAGGGCAGTGAGATTGGTTTTACATTTGAACAACTGGCTGATATCATTCAAGGTGTGAAGCTGAATGAAAAGCTTGGCGTTTGTCTGGATACCTGCCATGTCCATGATGCTGGGATGGATCTGGAACAATTTGATCTGCTGCTGGATGAATTTGATCGAATCATTGGCCTGGATCGGCTGAAGGTCATTCATGTCAATGATTCTAAAAATGTTCGTGGAGCGCGCAAGGACCGTCATGCCAATATCGGCGAGGGGATGATCGGATTTGATTGTTTGGCATCAATCGTCCATCATCCACGCTTAACAAAAATTATAAAAATTTTAGAGACACCATGGGTTAACGATCATGCCCCTTATAAAATTGAGATTGAAATGCTGAAAAAAGGAATTTATGATCCGCAGGCTTTAAACGTGCTCAGAAAATGAGCACGTTTTTTAATGAAAAAAATATGCAGTCAGGCTAGGACTGCAGCCCCAAATTTCACTTAGAGCCTGGATGCTTTGGATCTGAAACATAAAAAAAGTGAATCGTTCTGATTTTGGCCTTGGGATAATGAATGGGATCTGGCTGTTACACAATTAAAAAGGAACATTGTATCAAGGCTAGACGGGGATCATTGTTGATAGTTTTCGAAGGCCAGCGCTGTGATTCTGATTGATAGGATTCTTCAGTTCGAAGGGATGCTTTTAGACAAAAATTGTTTGCTTAAATTATTTTTTTATAAAAATAGGACCGTCTTTTAGACGGCCTTTTCTTGAATCATTTTTAGAATTTCTTCTTTTAGTACTGCAACAATGTCCTTTTGGGGTACAGTACGAATCATTTTTCCTTTTTTAAATAGCAGTCCAGTTTCTTTTCCGCCTGCAATTCCAATATCAGCACGACTGGCTTCCTGTGGACCATTAACCGGACAGCCCATAACAGCAACATGAATGTCAGCATGGATCGTATTGAGGAATTGCTCCACTTCCAAAACAATGGGAATCATGTCATATTGGATTCGTCCGCAGGTTGGGCAGCTAACCAGATACGGAACATTTTCGATTAAATTGAAGCATTTTAAAAGCTGCTTGCAAATCAGGATTTCCTCAACAGGATCTGCACTGACGGAAATTCGAATCGTGTCTCCAATTCCCTCCAAGAGCAGCGTTCCTAGTGCAGCGCTGGATTTAATGGAGCTTGCGGTAAAGGTACCCGCTTCAGTTACCCCCAAATGAAGCGGATAGGGAAAGGTCTGAGCGGCCAAACGATATGCTTCGATCGTGAGCATCACATCGCTGGATTTAAACGACAGCACAATATCATGAAAATCACAATCTTCCAAAATTTTTACGTGTTTCTGAGCACTGGCAATCATTGCTTCGGCGCATGGCTTTCCATATTTTTCTAGAACTTCTCTTTCTAATGATCCGCTGTTGATACCAATCCGGATTGGAACATGATGTTTTTGACATTGTACGACGACTTCTTCAACATTCTTTCGAGATCCTATGTTGCCAGGATTAAGACGGATTTTATCAATTCCATTTTCAATGGCAATAAGTGCCAGTCGATGGTTGAAATGAATATCCGCAACCAGCGGAACATGGGTTCTTTTTTTTATTGTCTGGATTGCTTGGGCATCTTCTTCATCCAAAACCGCCATTCGGACAATTTCACATCCGGCTTCTTCCAGAGCTAGGATTTGGGCAACGGTGGCTTCCACATCTTTGGTCCGGGTGTTGGTCATGGATTGAATTAAAACTCGATTTTGACCGCCTAGCTGCAGATTGCCGACTTTTACTGGACGGGTCATTTCGCGTTGGAACATGATATCACCTCGTAAAGATTATATCATTTTTTTTATAATTGGATAGAAAGGAAAAAAATTTTGCTGACTATACACCCTAAAATGAATGTTGTATAATGTTAAATCGAGGAGGAAACTATGCCACGAAAAAAATCAAAAGAACGTCATGGAATTAACTGGACGGGAAGCAGTGAACATTTAAAAAAATCGTTGGATCTTTCTAAGGTGATTCGTCGGCGTATGCAGGTTTTATCGATTTGTCTGTGTCTGCTGATGAGCCTTATTTTCGGGCGGCTGTATTCTATTCAGGTTCTTCATAGTGAAGAATATCAGTTAAAACTGGCGGCCTATACTAAAAGTGAGCAGACCGTGACAACTCCACGCGGAGAAATTTTAGATCGCAATGGGCAAGTTTTGGTAGGCAGCCGACAGCGGCTGAATATCACATATTTTCCTCCGCAAAGCGTTTCTAACCAGGAGGAATGGACTTTGGCGTTTCAATTTGCACAGGATTTTCAAGTATCTGGAGATGCATTGCAGATTCGGGATTTAAAGGACCTTTATCTAACAGTATATGCCAGCGGTAGTGATAATTTTGAGAATTGGGTCATAGAAGAATCCATGGACCAGTACCTGTTTCTTTTAAGTGATGAAAGAAAAGAACGGTATAATCATCTTATTACAGACGATGAGTGGAGCAGTTACTATAATGGTGAATTGAGTGATTCAGACATCTATTATCTGCGTCTTGCTCGAATTGAGGAGCAGGATTATGCTGACTTTGATGAGCAGCTGCGAGGGGCATGGAGTGTGAAACAGTCCATGGATGCTGCCACCAGCGGGCAGACCAAAAATATTCTCAGCGATGTTTCGGTAGAGGAAGTTGCTTTTCTGACAGAACATAGCGAAAGTTATCCGGGATTCGATGTTGAAATTGACTGGGATCGTCAGTATCCGTTTGGATCAACATTGAAAAATGTTTTTGGAACAGTGACCACATCCAAACAGGGTTTGCCGTCAGAAGATCTGGATCAGTATTTGGCTTTGGGCTATTCACGAAATGAAAAGGTTGGCCGATCAGGACTGGAAAAACAGTATGAATCCCTGTTGGCCGGAGAGCGCAAAGTGTATGATCTTAGCTATGATGAGAACGGGAATGGGATTTTAACTGAAATTGTCGAGGGAAGAAAGGGGTATGACCTGGAAACTGCAATCGATATCAATCTGCAACTAGAGGTGGAGCAGATTTTGACGAATATCTTGGTGGAATATCAGGATGATCCGCGAAGACAATATATGGATCGTATTTCAGTTGTGGTGATGGATCCAAATAACGGTGATGTGCTCAGCCTGGCTAGCATGGTGAGAAGTGGTGAAGAAATTGTTGCCGATCCAGTCTCAATTTATACGATGGCGTATGAAGCAGGCTCTGTTGTTAAGGGAGCAGTGCTGTATATGGGGCAAACTGAAGGGGTGATTTCCCCTGGCGAGGTCATGATTGATCAGCCAGTCAAGCTTAAAGGAACTCAAACTAAATCTTCCTGGAAAAATCTTGGGCGAATTGATGATATCCAGGCTTTGGCGCAATCGAGCAATGTTTACATGATCCTGACGGCTATCCGGCTGGCGGGAGGAACCTATGTGTATGATGGACCGCTCAGTGTCGCACCGGGAACCTTTAGCCTGATGAGAAATTATTTCAGCCTGTTTGGATTGGGGGTAAAAACCGGATTGGATATTCCTAATGAAGCGACCGGGTATACTGGTTCTGCGCAAGAGGCAGGAAATATTTTGGACTTTGCGATTGGTCAGTATGATACTTACACAGTGATGCAGCTGGCACAGTATGCAGCGACGCTGGCCAATGGCGGAACTAAATATCAGCCACGTTTGGTGGTGCGGGCATATGAATCAGGGACTAAAAATGTTGTTTATGAGAATGCGGTTACGGTTTTGAGCACGGCTGATAATCAGGAAACGATGGAACGAATTCATTTGGGACTTTATGAATGTGTATATGGGACAAATGGAATCTGCAAAGGATTACAGAACAGTGCGGCGATTACGGCTGGAAAAACCGGAACGGCTCAGGCTTATGTCGATGAAGAGGACAGTGAAGGAAATGTTATTCTGGACGAAAATGGAAATACGACCAAGGTGCAGGCTCCAAACAACAGCGTGATTGCATTTGCTCCGTATGAAAATCCGGAAATTTCTATTGCATGCCTGATTCCAAATGCGTGGAACGGTGATGAATCCCAGACCAATTTATGCCTTCGTGCTACCAAGGAGATCATTGAAACTTATTATGGTCAGCGAACTTCGTTGTCAGAATCAGCTCAAGAATAGATCACCCGGGCGGAGCGCAACAAGAGCTTTTTCTTGACCAAAGCTTGAAAAAAGCATACGTAGAATAAGGCTTAAATCATAAAAAAGCTTGGAATTTAAGACAAAGTGTGCTATACTTTGAAAGCATTTATTAGGGAGGAAATACAAAAATGGCATCTGGTAGAGAAGCACTGACATTCAAATGTACTGAATGCGGCGAAGAAAACTACATCGGTACTCGAAATAAAAGAAAACATCCTGAAAAGATGGAAATCAACAAGTACTGCCCACGCTGCAATAAGAAGACAGTGCATAAGGAGAAAAAATAAAAAGAGCCGTGAGGCTTTTTTTAGTCTGAAGCATGATGGAAATTCAACGGATCAAACTAGGTTTTTTTGCAGTAAATTGTTATTTGATCAAAGAAGCTGGACATGTTTTGATTATAGACCCTGGGGCACGAGCAAATAAGATATTAGAAGCATTGCAAGAGCAAGAGCATGTAGAAGCGATTGTTCTGACGCATGGCCATTTTGATCATATTGGGGCAGTGGACGCTTTGGTCAATCAGTTTCATTGTCCGGTTTACTTGAATCCGAAAGATGAAGAACTGGCTCGTGATATGCATTTAAATGCGCTTGGTAAATTCAGTGCGGCTTTGCATTGCAAAACAATGCCACTGGAAGAGCCGATAGTGCAGATTGGATCTTTTCAGCTTAAAGTTTTTGAGGCTCCAGGCCATACCGCGGGAAGCTGCTTGATTCAGATTGGAAATGTAATGTTTACTGGCGATGTTTTATTTAAAGGAAGTATTGGACGCTGCGATCTTTACTCTGGAAATGAAAGTGAAATGCGCCGCTCCTTGAAGCAGTTTCAAAAAATGGATCCCGAGCTGATCCTTTATCCTGGCCACGAAGAACCGACGATGTTGCAGGACGAATTGAATCATAACCCGTTTTTGAAAGAACGATCATAAAGAAAAACTTGGAACGATGATAAAGCTGCGGATGTTAGCTTTGTCATCGTTTTCTTTGCTTTAAAAATGAATACACGTCTTTTTTAGGAAAATAGCCCAATGAGCGAATATATAAAGCGAAGGAGGTGGAATGATGGAAGAACAGTTGATTGCCTTGCTGGAGGCTGCCTTAAAAAAAAGGGTCAGCGATATTCATCTGAAGGTAGAACAAGAGGAAGTTCAGATCCAGTTCCGGCAGCATCAAGAAATGATTGATGGACCAAAAGATAGCTGCTCTTTGCGCTTATTTCGATATCTGCAGTATCGAGCAAATTTGGATATTTCAACTATTTTTCTTCCGCAAACAGGGCAATTTGAAATAGAGGTTCAGGGAAAACATTTGGCATTGCGCTTTGCCGTGTTAAGCAGTCTTGGAGTAATTAGCGGAGTACTTCGAATTTTAAATGCAGATTTTGATTTAAAGCCTCAGGATTTAACATTTCAGCGAGGTGCAGCAGAGCAGCTAAAAAAAATGCTGGATCGCAAAAACGGTCTGGTTTTGATTTCCGGACCTACTGGAAGTGGCAAAACGACAACCTTATATACGCTGTTGAACCATATTGAAGGAAGAAAGATTTTTACCTTGGAAGATCCGATTGAAATCTATAATCGCCGGTATGTCCAGCTTCAGATCAACGAGAAGCAGCATTTGGATTATGAGGAAGGGGTTCGTCAGCTGCTTCGCCATGATCCGGATATTATCGTGATTGGTGAAATTCGGGATGAACAAGCTGCAAAAATGGCTGTCCGTTGCGCTTTGACTGGACATTTAGTAGTCAGCACCATTCACTCTTTCAGCTGTCAAAGTGCAGTAGAACGAATGCTTGAGCTGAAAGTAGGAACGGGCCAGTTGCGGGATGTTTTGTGGGCTGTCAGCAATCAGCGGCTCTATTCCATGAAAAACAAGAAAGGAAAGATCGGTGTTTATGAAATCATGCAAAAAGCGCAGCTGGAATCAGTTTTTGAGCACACTTTGCCAGAGGGTTTTGTTTCTTTGCAAAGCGCCATTGAAGAGGGGATTCGTAAGGGAATTCTTACTCAAAAGCAGACTCGAGGGGACCGGTTTTAGCCGATTGGATTGTATCGGGATCGTCCGGTTGATGCAAAGTGGATTTTCTTTTTCACAAACATTGGCTTTACTTGAAAACCAAGATAATCATCAGGCAATTCAAAACGTCCAAAAAGGTCTTGAGCAGGGAAATACGGCAGAAGATTGCTTTGCGGGCATTCTTCCAAAAGCAATCCAGGCCAATACACTCGCTTTTCTTCGATTTGTTTCCCTTGAAAAAGCATTGCAGCTAGCACTGCATTTAGAGGAATATGATCAACAGACACGTCGACATTTTTTTAAAAGTCTTATTGGTCCTTTTTTTCTTTTCGTTGGCAGTTTGATTGGAATTCAGCTTTTCTTCTTGTTTTGTTTTCCAATTTTAATAAATTTAATGGCCAGTTTTGAATTGGAAATGCGGGGATGGGAGGCTTTTCGTAAAATTTTTTATCTAGGAATTTGTATCTTTTTAGTCATTTTGCTGATGATAAGCAGTTTAACACTTTATATGATTCGTCCAAAACGCATTGTTTTAGCATATTTATTGCTTTGCCGAATGCATCTGGAAAAACCTTTTTGTCTTTTTTTGAGCACACAGTTTGCTGTTTATTTTAATGAGTGTGCCAAAAGCGGAAACAGCACTCAACTGATTCTTCAAATGCTTCAGCAATTGAAGCAAAAACCGCTAATCGTATTTCTGGCTTATCATGTTGAACAATCTTTGCTGCAGGGAAATCCAGTTGAAGAAGCAATGAGTCATGCCTATTTGGATTCTTCTTTACGACGCTTTATGCAGATTGCAGTTCATTCTTCCTCCTTAAAAGCAATGCTGGATAGTTATATTACCCAGAATGAAGAAAAAGGAAAACAATTATGCCGTATTTGGAGTCGTCGACTGACAACCGCCGCCTATGCGGGCATTGGGATCTTGATTATTTTAATTTATGAAATCTTGTTTTTACCTCTTTCAATCTTAGGACAAGTGTAGGTGAAAAAAAATGAAACGGGGTTTTACTCTTTTGGAAATGATTATTGTCGTTAGTGTCTTATCTATTCTATTTTTGCTGACTGTTCCAAACATTCAAAAAGTAATGGAAATCGTTGATGAGAAAGGATGTGATGCTTTAGTTAAAGTTGTAGACAGCGCAGTCCTTCAATACAAGCTGGATTATGGGGAATACCCATTAGGTATTCAGGATCTGGTCAATGCAGGGTTGATCAGTGAAAAACAAACCGAATGCAGCAATGGAAAACAGGTTTTTTTGGATGAAGGGAAAGCGTATGCGCAATAGGCAGGGGTATAGTTTGCTGGAGCTGTTGGCGGTATTGAGCGTAGTAAGTGTGTTAGGAATGCTGATGCTGCCGCAGCTTTCTGCTCCTTTTTTGGAGCCTTATCATTTTGCTTATGCATTCATTGACGCCCAGTCCTTAGCTATGCTGGAGAATCGGCAAATAAATTTGAATTTTTCTTCCGAGAACCTATATCTCAACTCAGGCATTCATTTTAATGCAAAAGGACATGTTAACCAGGCTCAAACCGTGACATTTTACAAAGAAGGCCGTTGGCATGAATGGATCGTTGAACTGGGAGGAGGAAGACTGGTTGAACGTTAAGCAGGGATTTATTTTGACGGAAGCTTGGCTTGCGGTCTGGATCGTTCTTTCTGGAGTTATGCTAGTTCTGCTTGGACTGAATGCTGCCCATCAAATTGATTTACAGCTGATCCAGTGGCGAAAACAATGGGATGATCAAACGCAGCTGATTTTATCATTTAGGGAGGATTGCATGCCATGCGAAGAAGAAACAGACGAACTTCCGGATTCATGATGATGAGGCTGCTGTTGAGCCTGATGATATGTACAGTGATGCTTCCAATCGAGCTTGCAGCGTTGAATCTTCTGTTGAAATATCCTTTTTACGATTCATGGATGCAGGATGAGATCTCTTTGGCACAGTTACGTAGAGTATTGAATGTCTGTTATGGAAAAGTGACGGAGGGAAATACGCTGATTTGCGAATATCAAGGACAAAGGACTGAATTTCGGCAAGTCAATGGTTTTCTGGCTGCTTCACCAGGAACATGGATTTTTCTTGATTCAGTTGAAGAAGTGAATTGGGAAATGGAAAATGGATTCGTAAAATTGAGTTATTGCCGTGGGCAGGAACGGTTTGAAAGAGTGATGGCATTTGAATAAAGGATTTATCAGCTTAAGCTTTCTTTTAGTGTTTGTTCAGATAACGGCCTTGCTTGGAACGCTGCTTCTGCAGCTTCAAACCCGGTTGTTAATGATGGAACGGATGCAAAAGGTTCATTTTCAGATATCACAGGAAGCGCTGTTGATCGATTATGTTAATTGCCGTCTGGCATCACTGCAACCTCTTGAACCTTGGGTGAACATTCATGGACAGCAATGGGAATGGATAGAATATGAAGATCGCATTGAAGTAATAGGATCAAATGGGGAATTTTTCATATTCATCCTAGATTCACTTCGGCAAAGAATTGAAGAAATAGAATTCCAGTGATTTTTTCATAAAAAAAAGGACTGATCAAATTTTTTAATGGTTGTGCAAAGCAGGGGAAGTCGGAGAATCAAAAAGGGAAGTTATTGACAAAACAGCAAAGTTCTATACAATAGAAGGGTAAAGAAAATAGGACGGTGTAGAGATGTTAAATTCAACGGAAATTAAACCGGGTATGTGCTTTACCTGGGAAGGCGAACTTTATCAAGCATTAGACATACAGCTGAACAAAACAGCGATGGCGAAAATGAAAGTCAAGGTTAAGGTAAAAAATCCAAGAACTGGTGTTGTCAAAGATCTCAGCTTGATCAGTGGTGATAAAGTTGAACAGGTCTATATTGACAAGCGTGAAATGCAGTATCTTTATGATGCTGGAGATATGCTGTGCTTTATGGATACGGAGACTTTTGAACAAATTGAAATTCCTGCTGCCCGCTTGGAATGGGAAAAACAATTTTTAACAGAAAGCATGATGGTGAATGTTCAGGTTTTTGAAGGAAATGAAATTTTAGGGGTCCTTCTTCCAGACAAGGTGGCACTGGAGATCACGGAATGTGAACCTGCAGTAAAAGGAGATACAGCAACATCGGCTTCTAAAAATGCGGTTTGCAGTACCGGGCTGCAAATTAAAGTTCCACTGTTTATTGAGCAGGGTGAACGGGTTCTGGTCAGCACGGCTGATGGAAAGTATTCCAGCCGGGCATAGAAGCTCTGAATAAAGGAGGGTCTGGCAGTTTTAATGACTCTCAGATAACAAATTAGGCAGAAAAGGTTCTCATCAAATCAGGTTGACAGTTTTTCTGCCTTTTATTTTGTTATTGAAGAAGCGTTTTTTTGCCTTCAGCAAAGAGAGCGGTAAACGATTCAAAAGAAAAGCATATTCCTTTACTTTTGAATTCCAACGAGTATAATTAATTCATAAACTTCAGGGCAGGGTGCGATTCCCGACCGGCGGTAAACTCCGCGAGCCTTCGGGCCGAGCTGGTGAAATTCCAGCAGCGACAGTAGAGTCTGGATGGAAGAAGATTTCTTTTTAGTTTCCTGAGGGTTTATTGAGCCCTTTTTTTGTGAGGGCAGGAGGAGAGATGAATGAAAAACAAAAATGGAATTACCCCTCGCGCAATGGTGATCGCTGCGCTGATGGCAGCACTGGCTTGTTTACTTATGATGTGGGATTTTCCGCTTCCTTTTGCACCGTCTTTTTATAAAGTGGATTTGAGCGAAATTCCGGTTTTGATCGGAGGATTCACGCTTGGACCAGGGTATGCTGCGCTGATTGAAGGATTAAAAGTTTTGCTGCGATTATTATTTAAGCCGACGGAAACAGCTTATGTGGGAGAATTAGCTAATTTTTTGATTGGGATTGCTTTGGTTGTTCCAGCATCTTGGTGGATTTATCGGCGGAAAAAGAATTTAATTTCAGCGTGCCTGGGATTAGGTATCGGAACCTTGCTTATGGTCTTGGCTGGTGGATTATTTAATTATTTTGTTCTTTTGCCAGCTTATTCTGTTCTTTATAAAATGCCGATGGAACAGATTATCAGCATGGGAACCCAACTGGTGCCATGGATTCATGATGCCTTTACGTTTGTTTTGCTGGCAACGACACCATTCAATCTGTTCAAAGGGTTTTTGATTAGTTTTTTGATGCTTTTATTAGTTCCACGCCTTAATGTGATCCTTCGAAAATTTTAAAAAGGGAAAAAGTGAGTTTTCTCACTTTTTTTCTATGTTCAAGGCTTGATTTTTGGTATAATAACTCATGGATTGGAGGATCTTCTATGGAAAAGTTGTCAAGAGTAAAAAAATATGCGCGGCTACGGGAAGAACTGATGAATGATGCCGAAACACAGGTTGCTTCCAGTGAGCTTAGCCCTTTTGCGGCTCGTTTGAATCGAATTGATGCTGCGCAGTTTGACAAAATGGATTCTTTTGAAAAACAAGAGCATGATCCGGTTCATTTGCGAAGAGAAGCCTATTTTGATCATCCTGAGGCTTCAAAAGCGGCGGAAGAAGAGAACTCAATGGCTTTTAATAATGAATATTTGGATGAATATATTAATGAAGTCAAACAATATAATAAAGACCATGGATATCTAACCAGCGAAAACACCGCTAAAAATATTTTAAATGGAATAAAAAAAGAATCGGATTATCAATATATCAGCAGTTTGGATGAAATCAAGACAGAACCAAGCTTTGAGGAGACAACGGAGATCCCTTCCTTTGGCCGGAAATTGGATGCTTCAACAATTTCAATGGAGGTAAAAAACTTATTAGAGACAACTGCAGAAAAGGACACTCAGGCTGATTTGCAAGTTAGTCAGACCAAAGAAGTTGATTTATCCAAAGCCAGTTCGGCCGGATTGACATTTATTCCTTCCATGGATGAGCTTCGTACTTTTCCAAATGAGGAACAAACGGACAAACTGAATACTGTTGAGGAAGAACTGAAAAAGGAAAAACAGCTGCGGGAAAAGCTGATGAATGAAACGGTTCAAATGCGCTCACAGCTTGAAGGTTATGATAAAGAGCTAAGTGAAGTGAATGATTCTGTTACAACGGCAAATCGGATCTTGAATGTCGTTTTGATTATTCTGATTTTAGCCATGCTGGTTGTTGGTGGTGTTTTGTTTTATTGGATTCTGTTGGATCGAGGAGTAATTTGATGAAGAAAATTAATATCGCAATCGACGGTCCCAGTGCAGCTGGGAAGAGTACGATTGCTCGGCGATTAGCGAAAAAACTGGGTTATGTTCATCTGGATACCGGTGCGATGTACCGCTGTGTTGCCTTTAAAGCCCGAAAATTGGGAATTGACTGGATGGATGAGGCAGCTTTGACCAAAATGATTCAGCAAACGCTCATTGAATTGAAAACAGATGGGACTGTGTTTTTAGATCAGCAGGATGTCAGCCAGGTCATCCGATCTAATGAAATTTCAATGGGAGCCAGTTGTGTTTCGATGCATGAACAAGTTCGCGCTGCGCTGGTACAGCAGCAACAAAAAATGGCAGAAAACAAAGGAGTTATTATGGATGGCCGGGATATTGGAACGGTTGTTTTAAAAGATGCAGAATTAAAGATTTTTCTAACTGCCAGTCCAGAAGCTCGAGCTCAGCGAAGATGTCTTGAAAATGCCGAAAAGGGCCTGGAAAGCGATGTTCAAAAAATTACTGAAGAAATCCGGAAGCGTGATTGGCAAGATACTCATCGGGAGCACTCTCCGCTGATCCGAGCAGAAGATGCTAAAGAAGTAGATACTTCTAATCTGTCAATCGACGAAGTGACAGAAGTAATTCTTGATTTGGTAAAGGATGCATGTTGTCAATGAAGGAGGGGATTCGATGATAGATGGAGTCGTGGCGATCGTTGGCCGTCCGAATGTGGGAAAATCGACCATTTTTAATCGGATCGTCGGAGATCGAATTTCGATTGTCGAAGATACTCCAGGGGTTACACGGGATCGGATCTATGCCAAAGCAAATTGGCTGACGCGTGAATTTCGAGTTATCGATACAGGCGGAATCCAGCTCAAAGATCAGCCGTTTCAGGAAGAAATCCGGGCTCAGGTTGAAATTGCTATTGAAGAGGCCGATGTGATTCTTTTTGTTGTAAATGGACGTGAAGGGGTTACCTACGATGATGAGTTCATTGCCCGAATGCTGAATCGTTGCCGAAAACCGGTGATTCTTGTTGTCAATAAAATTGATGATGGACATTTGGCTGAAAATATTTATGATTTTTATTCCTTGGGAATTTCCCAAGGACCGTTTGCAGTTAGCGGAATGCATGGCATTGGAATCGGAGATGTTCTGGATGAGTGCATTGCTTTGTTTCCGAAACATTTTAAAAATGACTATGAGGGGCGAATCAAGTTTGCTTTAATTGGACGACCGAATGTGGGAAAATCTAGTTTGGTTAATGCTCTTTTGAATGAAGAGCGAGTTATTGTCAGTGCGATTGAAGGAACAACCCGGGATGCAATCGATACCCCATTTTCTAAGGATGGAAAAGACTATGTCGTGATAGACACAGCCGGAATTCGGAAACGGGGAAAAATTTATGAAAATGTCGAAAAATATTCGGTCTTAAGAGCGATGAGCGCAATCGAGCGGGCAGATGTTATTTTGTTTCTGATTGATGGAGAAGCAGGAGTTCGGGAACAAGATAAGCATGTCGCCGGTTATGCGCATGAAGCAGGGAAACCGATCATTATTGTTTATAATAAATGGGATCGAGTGGAAAAAGATGAGCGGACGATGAATGCTGTCAGCGATCGGATCCGTAAAGATTTTGTTTATCTTTCCTATGCTCCGATTGCATTTGTCAGTGCTTTAACGAAACAGCGTGTTCAGACTTTGCTTCCGCTGATTGATGAGGTTTATCAATATTCACAGCTTCGGATTGCGACCAATGTGCTGAACGAAGTGATAATGGATGCTCAGATGATGACCCCGGCCCCGACGCATAATGGTCAGCGTTGCCGAATCTATTATGCAAGTCAGGTAAGTGTGGCTCCACCCACCTTCGTTTTATTTGTGAATGATCCAGAGTTGTTGCATTTCAGTTATCAGCGATATCTAGAAAATCGCTTAAGGGAAGCGTTCGGGTTTGATGGCTCACCCATTCGGATTCTCGCTCGAAAGAAAGATTAGGTGAAAAAATGAAAATCAGTGTGTTAGGAAGCGGAAGCTGGGGAACAGCTTTGGCTCAGACGGCCTTGGATAGTGGTCATCAGGTCGTGCTTTGGGGAAAAGATCAAAATGAGGTCAGGGACATCAATGAAAATCATGCCAACAGCAAGTATTTTCCTGATGTAAAATTGAATCCCCTGTTAAAAGCGACAGGGGACCTGAATGAAATTCGCGGCAGCGATGTTTTGCTTCTGGCGGTTCCTTCATTAGCTATTGAATCCGTTTGTGAAAGTGCAGCGGCAGTATTGGAACGGCCTGCGATTGTGATCAATGTTGCCAAAGGCTTTCATCCGGTAACTCACGAACGCATGAGCGTAGTGATTCGCCGGTGCATGCCACAAGAGAAGTTGCGGGATGTTGTCTCTTTAATTGGCCCAAGTCATGCAGAGGAAGTAGTTCTTCGGCTTTTGACGTCCGTGAATGCTGTCTGTGAAAATGAAGCCCATGCTCAATTGGTTCAGGAGCTTTTTTCTAATGATTATTTTCGGGTCTATCGAAATACTGATGTAATCGGAGCAGAGATTGGCGTTGCAGTAAAAAATATTATGGCATTGGCTAGCGGCATTTTGACCGGAATCGGGCAGGGTGATAATGCCCGTGCGGCATTGATGACCCGTGGCTTAGCGGAGATGGCCCGCTATGGGATTGCTTTTGGCGGCCGCCCGGAAACTTATCTGGGATTAGATGGAGTCGGAGATTTGATTGTGACCTGTACTTCCCTGCATTCTCGTAATTTTCAGGCAGGGCTTTTAATTGGTCAGCATGACAGTGCTGAGATTTTCTGGAAAACTAATACCAAAACTGTGGAAGGAGTAAAGACTGCTCAGGTTGTTTATGAGGTGGCCAAAGAAAAAGGAATTCCGATGCCGATCACTGAGCAGGTTTATGCCGTTTTGTATGAAGGAAAACAGCCAAGTCTGGCGGCAATCGAATTGATGGCCCGACAGCTGAAATCAGAATAAACCGGAAAATTCCGGTTTTTCTTCAAACAAAAAAGTGAAAAAAATATCAAGTTATTTGTTGCTCACTGTGGGAAGTGTCAAAATAAATTGATGGATAAGGTTGGATGCGTTACAATAAAATAAATAGACTGCAAGAAGGAAGGGATGAATGGATGGTAACTGTTGAAGTTTGTGTCGGCAGCTCTTGTTACGTCAAAGGAAGCAATCAGGTGGTGGCTATGGTAAAAGAGATGATCGAGATGAATCATTGGGAAGATCAGGTAGAGCTAAAGGGTGCTTTCTGTATGCAGATGTGTTCTGAAGGACTGGGAATCAAGGTAAATGGAAAGCCGTTATTTAAAGTGGGTTTGCATAACGTCCGTGAGGAGCTGACTCGTGCCATTGAGGAGGCTTTATCGTGACTCAGCGTCATTATATCCGGCTGCAGGAGGCCAATTGTCGGAACTGTCTGCGCTGTGTTCGGGTCTGCCCGACCAAGGCCATGACTTATGTGGATCATCAGCCAGTCATTCGTGAGGAGGAATGCATTTTGTGCGGGCAGTGTTATTTAATTTGTCCGCATAGTGCTAAAAAAATCCAATCTGATCTTTCCATGGTACAGCGCTGGCTTGAGGAAAAGGAAGAAGTCATTGTAAGTGTTGCTCCAAGTTTTGCTAGTATTTGGCCTCAATATCCGAAATTAAAAAATCAGCTTTTAAAGCTTGGTTTTTCTGATGTTGAAGAAACGGCCCGCGGAGCAAAAATCGTTTCACAGGCTTATTCTGGTTTGATTCGAGAAAAGAAAATGAAGAATATCATTACTACCTGCTGTCCCTCTGTTGTATCGCTGGTTGAAAAAGAATTTCCTCAGCTGATCAATCAATTAGCTCCGGTAGTCAGTCCAATGATTGCCCATGGAAAAATGCTTCGCAAAGAGCATCCTAATGCGAGGATTGTGTTTATCACCCCTTGCATTGCAAAACAAAAAGAAATTCATGATGCCCGTTTTGAAGGAATTATCAATGCGACTTTAAGCATGCCAGAGCTGGCAGATTGGTTAAAACAGCTTCCGGAGGAAGAAAACAGCAGCGAAAAATGGCAGGATTTTGACGGCCAAATTGCTCGAATTTATCCGACACCGGGAGGAATTTTAAAAACTTTATCGAGTGAATTATCAGGTTATCATACTGTAAATGTGGAAGGGGTCGATCGAGTTAAACGGACTTTACAGGCAATTATAGACGATCAGCTCGAAGGGTATTTTTTCGAGATGAGTGCTTGTCAGGAAAGTTGTTTGGGAGGACCACTGCTGAGTCATTTTAAGCACAACGAATGGCAAGCGCAGCAGGTTATCCGTGATCATATTGATCTGCATCAGCCGGTTAAGGAAGGACCGCTTCCGATTACGGTGAAAGCACAATGGAAAGCAGAAAGCCATTGGCAGCCAAAGCATACGGATGAGGAGATTCGTGATATGCTCTGGATGATGGGAAAAACAAGCAAGGCAAAAGAGCTGAATTGTGGTATGTGCGGTTATGAAACCTGCTGGGATAAAGCTGTAGCAGTACTGGATGGCAAGGCTGATCCGAAGCTGTGCCTTCCTATGGCATTGGAAAATGCAGAATCGATGTCCAATTTGATCATTGAGAACACTCCGAATGGTATTATCGTGCTCAACAAAGACGGAAATATACGTGAAATCAATCCTTCAGCTCAGCACATGCTTCAGCTGGATAGCATCAATCCTAAAGGTATGCCCATTGAAAGTGTCCTTCCTTCTGAGGAGCTTCATCGAATTTTAAATACGAATCAGAAGGTCCAGTATTATCGTCAGGAATATCCGCAATATGGAATGATCATTGAGCATGCGGTGATTCGGCTTGAGCAGATTTTTATTTTGATTTTGATGGATCTGACGGTAGAAGAAACAAAAGAAAAAGTCATTCGAAACATGCAGCAGCAGACGGTTGAAGTGGCTCAAAAGGTCATCGACGACCAGATGCGTACTGTTCAGGAAATTGCCAGTTTGCTAGGGGAAACTACTGCCAAGTCCAAAGTAGCGCTAACCCAGCTGATGAAAGCCATTAGTGATGATGATTGAGAAAGTGCATGTTTCCGGCTGTTTTCGATCTTTAAATAAATACGGAGAAGAGCTGTGTGGAGATAAGGTCGAGATTCGCCAGAATCAGAATTCATTTATCATGGTTTTGGCCGATGGACTTGGAAGCGGTGTAAAAGCCAATATTCTTTCTACTTTGACAAGTACGATTATCAGCGAGATGATCAAGGATGGAGCAGGAATGAGTGAAGTTGTAGAAACCATTACTGCTACTTTGCCAGAATGTCAAGAGCGGCATGTGGCCTATTCGACTTTTACGATTCTGCAGGTGTATTACGACGGCCACGCTAAGCTGGTAGAATTCGATAATCCTCCGGCGATTGTTTTGCGCAATGGCCACGCTTTACAGCTGGAGCGCTCTGTTTTTACACTAGGCAATCGGACAATCAAAGAATGTAATTTTGAGGTTTTTCCGGAAGATCTGATTGTTTTTTTCTCAGATGGAATCATTCATGCCGGAATTGGAACAGTACTGAATCTTGGATGGGATCACCGGGAAGTAACGGACTATTTACAGAAAGTCGTTCGTCCCGGGGACAGTGAGCGAATTGTCAATCATCTTTTGTTAACCTATGTGAATGATCTTTATGGTCAAAAGCCGGGAGATGATTCGACCGTTGCCGTGGCTCGAGTGCTTCAGGCCACGGACACTCGTATCATGGTAGGTCCTCCAATCCATCCGGAGGATGATGAACGTCTTGTTCGGAGGTTGCTTCAGGCAAGCGGGAAACGAATTTGTTGCGGTGGTACGACCAGCAACATCGTTTCACGGATTACCGGGCAGCCCATTGAAATGGATCTGCTGGAGAGTTTGGTGGGCGATGTCCCGCCGATTGCGTATATCAAGGGGATAGACCTAGTGACTGAAGGGGTGCTGACGTTGGGAAAAGCCAACGAGCACTTGAAAGAATGTGTGGCTTCGGAGGAGTACCTGCAGCGGCTGATCGAAGGACATGAAAAAGACGGAGCTTCTTTGCTTTGTCGAATGCTGCTGAAGGATTCTACTAAAATTACATTCATGGTCGGCTGTTCCGATAACCCGGCACATAAGGCCATGGCCTATTCGACCATTTCAATCAGTGCCAAGATCAGATTAATTGAAAATATGGCCAATAGTCTGAGAAAACTTGGTAAGATTGTGGTGATAGAACACTATTAAAAGGAGGAGAAGGTAGTGGAAAAACTGAATTCGCCGACTTTGGCGAAAATTGAAGAAATCGTGGATCGCCATCGCAAAAAGAGGGGACCGGTCAAACTGATGCTGCACGATGTTCAGCATGAGTTGGGGTATATCCCGTTTGAAGCGATGGAAATGATTTCTGAAGCAACTGGCATTTCAGTAGCAGAAGTCTATGGTGTCGTGACATTTTATACTCAGTTTACGACCGAACCTAAAGGAAAGCATGTGATTAATGTTTGCATGGGAACTGCCTGTTATGTTAAAGGAGCGCAAAGTCTGCTAAATATGATTTCAGAAATGACACACTGCACTGTCAATGGAACTAGTCCGGATGGGTTGTTTTCTCTGGATGCAACACGATGCTTAGGCGCTTGTGGGCTGGCACCAGCAGTCGTCATTGATGGAAAGGTGTATGGAACTGCGAACGAAAGTAGTGAAGTTGAAGACCAGATCAAGGCATTGATGCGTGCTGAGGTCACAACGGAAATTCGACGATGAAGATTGAATCCATTATTCGTATTTTGGATGCCCAGCCGCTTTATGAGAATCCGGATCGTTCATTAGAAACGGAGATCGAGTATGGATTTGCTAGTGATCTGATGAGCGATGCGCTGGCTTTGATTCAAAATAGCTCAACGGTTCTGCTGACTGGATTAGCCAATCCTCAGTCATTAAGAACTGCAGAAATGCTGGATATCAATTTAGTGATTTATGTGCGCGCAAAGCATTTGCCTGAGCTGGATTTGCAATTGGCAAAGGAAATGGGGATCAGTGTTTATTCGACGGATATGACCATGTATGAGGCCTGCGGAAGATTATTCAGGGAAGGACTTCCGCCGTTGAAGCGATGAAGATGGAGTTTCAGGTCG
The DNA here is from genome assembly GCA_944327135.1 of uncultured Erysipelotrichaceae bacterium. GTDB lineage: Bacteria > Bacillota_I > Bacilli_A > Erysipelotrichales > Erysipelotrichaceae > CALVGQ01. The sequence continues at coordinate 19,909 of CALVGQ010000014.1, forward strand.
CTCGCGATGACTATCTTAGTGCTGGAAAGGTTTCCAGTCAGATCAAACAAACCTTAAAACAGATTGGATATCCGAATGAATTGCTGCGGAGAATGGCGGTGGCTTGTTATGAAGCGGAGATCAACATGATCATTCATTCTTATGGTGGGACTATCCGTCTTTTGATCGAAGAAGATGGACGAATTCAGATGATTTTTTCTGATACTGGCCCTGGGATCGCTGATCTTGAGCAAGCCATGACGCCGGGTTTTTCAACAGCTAGTGAAAAAGCTCGAGAATTCGGATTTGGCGCGGGAATGGGATTGCCGAATATTCAGCGTGTCAGTGATCATTTTGACATTCTTACATCTCACGAAGGGACGACCCTTACTTTGGGGTTTGAGCTTGATCCATGAAGTCTGTCATCAGCTATACGCTTTCACATTGCCAGAAATGTCTGAAATGTCTAAAGGTCTGTCCGACAGAAGCCATCACGATCGTTCAGGAACGCGTGCACATCGACAGCCGCAGATGCATCAACTGCGGTCATTGCATCGAAGTCTGCAACACCCAGGGACTTCAGGGAAAAGGAAGTACTCTGGTTGATTTGGATAACTATGATTATACGGTAGCCTTACTGCCCAGTGCTTTATTCTCCTGCACCAAAAATGCTAAGGAAGCAGCGCAGCTGGTTGAGGCGATACGTCGTCTCGGATTTGATGAAGTAGTTGAAATGAGCGCGATCGAAGGAGCGATTCAACATCGGGTCAAGCAGAGAATCAAAGATGCAGTGATGCATCCTCTGATCTCTTCTTTTTGTCCGGTAGTGAATCGATTGATTCGGCTTCGTTATCCGATGCTGCTCGATCGGCTGCTCGATCTGGATTATCCAAATGAAATTGCAGCAGATTTGATTCGAACACAGAGAACTGGAAAAGGAAAAGTGGGAATTTTTTGCTTTTGTGAATGTGTCTCTAAACTGCAGCTGGCTCGCTATCCTTATGGAAACCGGCATAGCCAGATCGATCATGCTGTTTCAATTGGAGATCATTTTCCTCTGATTCGTGCGCTGAAAGACAATGAGGCTTCCTCCATTGAATTATGCCGTAGCGGACTGGAAAGTGCTTCTTTGCATCATGATGCTTTAAAAGGGCTTAAAGTTTTGGAGGCGGATGGTCAGGACAAGGTTCAGCAGGTGCTTGAATTAGCCGAATTTGGACAGTTGGATCAATTTGACTATCTGAGCTTATCTTTTTGTATCAATGGTTGTATCGGAGGACGGCTGCTTTGGGGAAATCCTTTTGAGGCAGAGCTGCATTTAAAAAAATTACTGGAAACGGCAAAAAAGCCAGCGGTAGATGAGGATTTAATTCCTTTTGGAAGTCATCAGGAAGAAAGTGTCAGTGATCTGCTGACGATTCAAGAGAAGCTAAAGCTTTTTGAGAAGGTCAATGAGGTCATGGAAAAACTTCCACATTTTGACTGTGGGGCCTGTGGCTTTGCTTCCTGTCGAAATATGGCAGAAAATATCGCTACTGGAAAGCGAAAGCTGACGGATTGTCGGGTTTTGAGGAATGACGAGGTGAAAAAATGACACTGAAACAATTAGTAGAACGAACTGGCTGGGAACCCTTGGTTTTAACTGAAGAAGATCGTGAGGTAACCGGAGGTTTTTCTGGAGATTTGTTGAGTTGGGTCATGGGCCATGGAGAAGCAGGACAGGTTTGGGTTACAGTACAAACCCATTTGAATGTTGTTGCAGTTGCGGTATTGAGAGAATTTTCCTGTCTGATCATCGCTAATGATGCTGAAATCAGCGAAGAGATGCTAAATCGAGCGAAAGAAGAACAGCTGAATGTGCTTTGCTGTCATGAAACTGCTTTTGAAGCTTGTCGAAAGCTGATCGAAGCTGGTCTTTAATCATGATGAGCTATGATCTTCATCTCCATTCCTGCCTGTCTCCTTGTGGGGATGATTCGATGACTCCCAATAATATTGTGAATATGGCACGCTTGATTGGGCTAGGGGCAATTTCTGTGACGGATCACAATTCTTTGCGACAGCAACCTGCAATTCAGAGCTGTGCTCAAAAAGCAGGAATAGAGTATGTGTGTGGGGTGGAATTGCAGACTCGAGAAGAGGTCCATGTGTTGGGATATTTTCCTTCGACGGCGGTTGCTGTGGTACAGCGCTGGATTGAAGAGAGGTATTCTGGCCGAGAGAATCGTACGGATTATTTTGGATCACAATGGATCATGAATGATCAGGATGAAGTGGTCGATGAGGAAAATCAGCTCTTATTGGACTCGTTGAATGCATCATTGGAGGAATGCATTGCGATGATCCATCAATTCAAGGGAAAAGCTGTTTTAGCCCATGCCTGGGGAAAAAGTAACGGAATTATTCCACAGCTTGGATTTATTCCTAAGAATCTGGCTTTTGATGGAATTGAAGTACGCGATCTGAAAGAAATCGCCTTCATCAAAAGAAACAGTCCCTGGGTCAAAGAAACGCTCTGGTTATGCAGTTCAGATGCGCATCAGCTGATCGATCTGCATGAACCGGAATATACGCTGACCCATGCTCAATGGCAAGAATTAAAGGGGGGATCGGGATGATGCAGGATTTGGCGATGATGATGTTGGATATCGCAAACAATTCGCTTCGAGCCGGAGCCAAAACCATCATCATTCGACTGCTTGAAGATGAGAAAAAAGATCGGCTTGGTTTGTCCATTGAAGATGATGGATGCGGAATGGATGAAGAAACCCTCCAACGTGCTTCTGATCCATTTTATACGAGCCGGACAACAAGAAAAATTGGCTTAGGATTGGCATTTTTCAAGGGTTTAAGTGAACAGTGCGAGGGTAATTTTACGCTTCGTTCTAAGCCTGGGAAAGGAACCTTGGCTGCCATCGAGATTCGCCGAAGCCATTGGGATGCTCCGCCGCTGGGGAACATTGCCGAAAGTCTGGCTGCGTTGATTCAAGCGAATCCAGCAGTGAATTTGGACTTTCAGTATCAGAAAAACGAACATGATTTTGTTTTCCAAACAGAAGCAGTAAAACAAATTCTGGAGGACGTTCCGCTGAATGATCCAGAGATTCTGCTTTGGTTAAAAGAATATATCGATCAACAAATGCAATCAATAGAGAAAGAAGGAGAGACGTATGAAATCACTGGAAGATCTTAAAAAAATGCGAGAAGAAGCTAAAAAGCGAGTGGAGCTTCGAGAAGGAGGAAAAGATTACCGAGTTGTAGTGGGAATGGCTACCTGCGGTATCGCTGCTGGTGCGAGACCGGTTTTGAATGCTTTGGTAGAAGAAACTGCACGAGGGGATTATAACTGCACGATTACACAAACCGGATGCATTGGAATGTGTACATTGGAACCGATTGTTGAGGTCTATGATAAAAATGGAGACAAAACAACCTATTGTCATGTCAATCCTGAAAAAGCTGTAGAAATTCTCAGACAGCATATAAAAAAAGGAGAAATTGTCACGCAGTATACTGTGGCGGCATATCAAAAGTAGAGGGTGAAGTATGGAAAGATTACAAGTATTGGTTTGCGCTGGAACCGGATGTTCTTCTTCCAATTCAGCTGAAATTGTTACAAGGCTGAATGAAGCACTGGTCAAATATGGGCTTGAAAAAGAAGTAAAAGTAATTAAAACCGGATGTTTTGGTTTGTGTCAGAAAGGTCCGATCATGGCTATTCATCCGGATAAAGTCTTTTATTGTCATGTAAAACCGGAAGATGCAGAAGAAATCGTTGCAGAGCACTTTTTAAAAGGACGTCCGGTTAGAAGACTCGAATTAACTGACATTGATGAAGCAACCAAAGAAAAGATTTTTGATATTGATCAAATACGATTTTATGCGAAACAAAAACGGATCGCGCTTCAGAATTGCGGGGTGATCAATCCAGAAGAAATTGCCGAATACATTGCCAAAGATGGTTATCTGGCGTTAGGAAAGGCATTGACAGAGATGACACCACAGCAGGTCATTGATGAAATTAAGAAGTCAGGACTGCGTGGCCGTGGTGGCGGTGGTTTTTCAACAGGGGTGAAATGGCAGTTTGCGGCTGATCAGCCGAAAGGCGATAAATATGTCATCTGCAATGCGGATGAAGGTGATCCGGGAGCATTTATGGATCGCTCGATATTGGAAGGTGATCCGCATGCCGTACTGGAAGCGATGGCTATTGCGGGTTATGCGATTGGGGCAAATCATGGCTATATTTATATTCGAGCAGAATATCCTATTGCGGTTGAACGGCTTCAAATCGCAATTAATCAGGCTAAAGAATTGGGGTTGCTAGGAGAAAATATTCTTGGATGCGGTTTTGATTTTGATTTAGAGATCCGGCTTGGTGCTGGAGCGTTTGTATGTGGAGAAGAGACGGCGCTAATCCAGTCCATTGAAGGAAAACGAGGCATGCCTGTGCCAAAACCTCCATTTCCGGCAGTAAGTGGTGTTTGGGGAAAGCCGACTATTATCAACAATGTTGAAACGCTGGCGAATGTTGCTCAGATCATTTTAAAAGGAAGCGACTGGTTTGCTGCGATTGGAACTGAAAAATCCAAAGGAACCAAGGTTTTTGCTTTGGGAGGTAAAATTGTCAATACAGGGCTAGTTGAAATTCCGATGGGTACGACGTTGCGAGAGGTCATTTATGAAATTGGCGGAGGATGTCCAAATGGAAAGAATTTTAAAGCAGTACAAACCGGAGGCCCAAGCGGAGGTTGTTTGACTGAGGAACATTTGGATACCCCGATTGATTTTGATAATCTGGTTGCTTTAGGATCGATGATGGGTTCCGGTGGAATGATTGTTTTGGATGAAGACAACTGTATGGTGGATGTTGCTCGATTCTACATGGATTTTATTGTAGATGAATCTTGCGGAAAGTGTTCGCCATGCCGGATTGGAACCAAACGTATGTTAGAAATTCTGACCGATCTTTGTGAGGGACGAGGTACAATGGACATGCTGGATGAATTAGAGGATCTGGCTTATAAGATCAAAGATACGGCGCTGTGCGGACTGGGGCAGACAGCACCAAATCCGGTACTTTCTACAATGCGCTTGTTCCGTGAGGAATACATTGCGCATGCTCGCGATCATCGCTGTCCAGCAGGGGTCTGTAAGAAGTTGCTGACCTATTCGATCGATCCTGACAAATGCCGTAAATGCTCACTTTGTGCTCGCAATTGTCCGGTAGAGGCAATCCATGGAGTGGTAGGACAACAGCCATATGTAATCGATACTGCCAAATGCATTAAATGTGGAGCCTGCATCAGCAATTGCCGTTTTGGTGCGGTTGAAAGAAAGTAGGAGGATTTATATGTCACTTGTTAACGTTAAAATCAATAATATCTCGGTTCAGGTCGAAGCCGGGTCAACCATTCTGGAAGCTGCCCAGGCGGCCGGTATCAAGATTCCAACTCTTTGCTTTCTAAAGGACTGCAATCAGACCGGAGCTTGCCGTGTTTGTACGGTAGAGGTCAAGGGGGCGCGAGCCTTGGCCCCGGCCTGCATCTATCCAGTTTCGGAAGGAATGGAAGTCACTACTCATTCCAATCGTGCAATTGAAGCGCGAAAGAATACGGTAGAGTTGATCTTATCCAATCATTCCAAAAACTGTCTTAGCTGTGTTCGTAATCAGAACTGTGAGCTTCAAAAATTAGCTCAGGATTTAAATATACGCGAAGTCCGCTTTAGCGGGGAAGTAACAAAACCGACTTTTGATGATGTTGCTCCGGGAATCGTTCGCGATACAAGCAAATGTGTTCTTTGTGGACGTTGTATTGCAACCTGCAATCAGGTACAAGGACTAGGAATCCTTGGCTTTCAGAATCGTGGCTTTAATACCAAGGTAGGACCTGTTTTTGATCGCAGCATGAATGATGTCAATTGCATGCAATGCGGTCAGTGCGTGAATGTTTGTCCTGTTGGAGCTCTAGTAGAAAAAGAGAGTATTCATGAAGTGATTCAGGCATTGAATAATCCAGAGAAACATGTTATTGTACAAACCGCGCCAGCAGTCCGGGCGTCATTGGGAGAAGAATTTGGCTTGCCTATTGGTACACGGGTGACTGGAAAAATGGTGACCGCGTTGAAGAAAATTGGATTTAATCGAGTTTATGATACCAATTATGCAGCCGACTTGACGATTATGGAAGAGGGGACTGAATTTATTCAGCGGCTCCAGCAGCATGGCGTGCTGCCAATGATTACTTCTTGTTCGCCAGGATGGGTTCGTTATATTGAGTTTGAATACCCAGAACTTTTAGACCATTTGAGTTCTTGTAAATCACCTCATATGATGTTTGGAGCCATCCTGAAGAGTTATTATGCTAAGGTCAAAGGAATTGATCCTCGCGATATTTATGTTGTTTCAATTATGCCTTGTACGGCAAAAAAAGCAGAAATCAAGCGACCTGAAATGATGAAGAATGGTATTTCTGATATTGATGCGGTATTGACGACACGAGAGCTTGGTCGGATGATCAAAATGTATGGTATTGATTTTGTAAATCTTCCAGACAGTGAGTTTGATCAAGATATGTTTGGAGAATACTCTGGAGCAGGCGTGATTTTTGGAACCTCAGGCGGTGTTATGGAAGCGGCTTTGCGAACGGTGAAAGAAATTTTGGAAGGAAAGAGCTTTGATCAGGTGGATTATGAGATGGTTCGCGGAATGGCAGGAGTAAAGTCAGCTTCTTTAGAAATCGCTGGAATGAATCTCAAGATCGCTGTGGCCAGCAGCATGACCATGGCCAAGCCTTTATTGGAAGAAATTAAAAATGGGACCTCTCCTTATGCCTTTATCGAAATTATGGGCTGCCCGGGCGGCTGCATCAATGGCGGAGGTCAGTCGATTATCAGTGCTTCGGTACGAAATGGATTTATTCCAGTGGATTGGAAAAAAGAGCGGGCGAAAGCACTTTATGATGAGGATAGGGAACAGCCAATCAGAAAGTCGCATGAAAACCCGCAAATTCAGGCGTTGTATGAGAATTATCTTGAGAAGCCGGGAAGTCATTTGGCACATGAATTGCTGCATACAACTTATTCTAAGAAAGAAAGATTCAAATAACCAAAAAAGTCCATCAGGACTTTTTTTGTGTTTATTCAGAAAAAATGCTTCCGCCTATAAACTCTTTTAAGATTGAATCTTCAGGAACAAGATCAGGCTCTCCCTCTACAAAATATGCCAACAGTTTACGAATGCGATTGGCTTCAATATATTGTGGATCGTCAAGAGAAATCTGATCCAACAACGGCATTAGTACATGTTTTAAAACGGGCAGCTCATAATCCATTGACGTATTAAACAGCGCATCCGCTTCTTCTTGATAAGGATAAATATAGCGGTCTTCACCATCACGAACCTTTGGCCAGCTTTCGATCGTTTCACTGACGCTGCGCCCTCGGAATTGAAAATCACGGGTCATTCTACGAATCAATCGATAATCTGAGGTAGGAATGCGATTATGGGTATCATAATTAAGATGTGTCAGGGCATTGATATAAATTTTAATTTTGAAGGAATCCTCGATTATGGATGAACTACGGGGATTGAGCGCGTGGATTCCTTCAATGATTAGGATTTCATTTTCATGGAGTGATACAGGAGGATTAGGCCAGGTCTTGATCCCTTCTTGAAAGCTGTAAACAGGCAGAACGGTTGCTTTTCCAGAAAGCAGACTTAATACTGTATGATTAAATAAATCCAATTCAAGGCATTCAATGTTTTCATAGTCATAGCTTCCATCTGGAAGACGCGGACTTTCCACTCGATTTTTAAAGAAATCATCCATAGAAAGTGTCAGCGGTTGGTGTCCAGCCTTTTTCAGGCATTGAGCCAAACGTCTAGAAAAGGTTGTTTTTCCTGCTGAGCTAGGTCCAGCAATTAAAATAACTTTCAATTCTTTTTGTCGAATTATTTGTTCTGTTAAGGCATCAAGATCATGTTGAATCCGCTGTTCATTGATTTGAATGATTTCTGTTAAACGACCTTCTTTGATTTTTTGGTTTAGCTGCCAAGCGAAGCTAATCCCGTTTTCTTGGCCTAAGCGCTCAAACCGCTGAAAAACTGAAAAGAGCTTTGGCTGGTCGATGAAAACTGGTTTTCGGCTGAGCCAAAATCCTTGCTGATAAAACAGCAGGGTGAAATGGTCGATCATGCCTGCATGAATAGCCATCACTCCATAAAAATAATCATCATAACCCATGCATCGATAAATGCTTGATTTTAAAGAAGTTCGCTGACGAAGCAGTTCCGCTTTATCATGCATACCGAGTTTCTCAAAATGATCAGCCGCTTCTTCTTTGCGAACAACTCGGCGAACGATTGGTGTTTGATTCGCGATGATTTGTTCCATTTTTTTTCGAATTATAGTAATATCTGCTTCAGTCAGCGGACTTGTTTTTTCGATGGTTCCATAAAGCCCAGAAGCAAGAGTATGTTGGATGTGAACCTGTGCATTAGGAAAACATTCTTTTACAGCAACAATCAGAATAAAAGATAAAGTTCTCTCCAGCATTAAAGCTCCAATTGCGCTCTTTCGATAAATCCATTCAAAGCTGCCGTTTTTGCAAAGCGGATAGTTTAAATCATGCACTTTCCCATTTAAAATCCCTCCTACGACATCCTCTTTCTGTGCTTTTTTAGCCAGTTCAAGAATAGTTGTTCCAGAAGAAAAGGTCATTTCTTCCTGATTTTTTATTTTCAATGTAATCATGGTATTTCCTCGTTTCTGTTATTTTTATTATAGCATGCAAATTATTCTCTGCTTTTTAAAACAGGAAGAAATAGAAAATTCCCAAGAACAAAGGTCTTTTTCTACTTGTCTTTACATATACTTCAACTAGTAAGGAGGACATTATGGAAACCACAGAAATACTAAAAAATATTGGGGAACGCTGCGGTGGTGATATTTATCTGGGGGTCGTTGGGCCGGTACGCGTCGGCAAATCAACTTTCATTAAAAATTTCATGGAAAAGGCAGTAATTCCTTATGTAAGCGACGAGTATGAAAAAAGCCGCATGATCGATGAATTGCCTCAAAGTGGTGAGGGAAAAACGATTATGACAATGGAACCTAAATTTGTTCCGAACAACGCGGCGACGATTACCTTTGAGGATGGTTTCAATGTTAAAGTGCGTCTGGTTGACTGTGTTGGATATATTCTTCCAGATGCCAAAGGATATAAGGATGAACAAGGAGTCAGAATGGTTCATACTCCTTGGTTTCAGGAACCGATTCCATTCGACGAAGCTGCTAAATGCGGAACTCAGAAAGTGATTCAGGATCATTCCATGATTGGAATCGTAGTCACAACAGATGGCAGCATTGTAGATCTACCAAGAGAGTCTTACCTAGAAGCGGAAGCAGAAGTCATTCACGAGTTGGTTTCCATAGGTAAGCCATTTGTGATCATTGTCAACAGCAAAGATCCAGAAGGAATCAACTGCAAAGGGGTCGTTGCAAAATTAAAAGAAAAATATGAAGTACCTGTTTTGGCCGTTGCATGTGATCGGATGACCGAAGCAGATATTCATGCAATTTTGCGCGAAGCTCTTTATGAATTTCCAGTTTCACAGATTGATGTTGAAATGCCAAAGTGGGTCTCAGTTTTAAAAGAAGATCATTGGCTAAAACAGAGCTTGAATGAGACTATCCGTGAATCCATGGTTTCCATCTCAAAGCTGCGAGAAATTGAAAGTATTGTTGAGCTGCTTCTAACCAATGAAAACATTGAAGCTGCTAATTTGGCTAATGTGGAGGTAGGAAAAGGAATTGCCCATGTTGTGATTGAGGTACAAAGCGGATTGTACAATCAGGTGCTTAAGGAAATCCTAGGTCAGGAGATTACAGAAAAGGCACAACTCATTGAACTTCTGCAAGATTTTGCAATAGCTAAAAAAGAATACGATGCTATCAGCAGCGCATTAAAAATGGTGAAACAAACTGGCTATGGCTTTGCTAGCAGTTCTTTATCTGATATTCATTTATCCACCCCAGAATTAGTAAAACAGCAAGGGCGTTATGGCGTTCGCATCAAGGCGGTAGCTCCAAGCATTCATATGATCAAAGTAGATGTTGAAAGTGTTTTTGAACCGATCATTGGTTCAAAAAGCCAAAGCGAAGAATTGATTCAGTACTTGCTTCGCGATCAAGAAAATGCCGAAACAATTTGGGAATCTGATATTTTTGGACGAAAGCTTTCCGATCTGATTAAGGATGGCATGAATTCCAAGCTCAGCATGATTCCTGAATCAGCTCGTATTCGCCTGCAATCTGTGTTGGCTAAATTGGTTAATCGCGGAAAGGGAAACGTCATTGCCATTGTTTTATAAGAAAAAAAAGAATCTTTCCTTAAAGATTCTTTTTTCTTGGTAGAGGAATCAGCTGCTGCAAACTGTGTTGCTGGTCACCCCACTGTCTGTAGTGTAATAACCACAAACGCGAAGGTTTCCTTGATCGACCCAGGCCCAACCGATTCCAGTATCGCTGTAAACATCAGTAACATAAGTGCCATTAAGATAAATCTGTGCTACAAAATGCGGTTGTCCTAAAACCCAGGAGTAACTGAACAATTGCTTTCCATAAGCTGGAACATAAATATCATTGTAATAAAGGGAGATGTCTTTAAGTCCTTCTTCATTGACTGGTTCGAAACCTTCTGCATTCCAGACCACGGTTACAGAGCCATCTTCGTTGCGCGAAATACTGATACCGTTCATTGTTCTTGGCGCTGAACTGTAAATATTGACGACTTCTGCATATTCTTTTTTTATTAAGCCAGTTGTCATCAAATAATCATATCCTTCGGCAGTAGCATAAGGGAATGTTCCTAAAATATGGCGGATCTGTACCACATCATCAGGCTGTTCAATGGCTGAAGGAGGATCTTCTTCACTGTTAAGCGTATCCAACAAAAGACTGCTGATCCTTCCTGGAGTATTTAGCCGGCTTTTAGCCGCATCAAAATAGGTATCTTCTCCTTTAACGCCTTTGTCATAGCCAAACCAAACAGCAGTAGTATATTCTGTGGTTGAAGAAATCATCCATTTATCCTTGGAGGCTCCTTGAGGAATTCCGTACTGTAAACCGTCTTCTCCCCAGTCAGTGGTTCCCGTTTTTGCATAAACTGGATAGGAACGTTCTAGAATTTGCATATAGTTCACATACGGACCGCTGACACATTTTTCCATCATGATTGAGGTGAGATAAGCGGCGGCTTCAGAAAGAACCTGTTTTTGTTCCGGTTCGACAACAATCGGATCGGTTCCGTCTAAAAATTCAATGCGAGAAACGGTATGCGGAGTGTTGTAACGTCCATGGTTGATCATTGTTGCGTGAGCAGCGGCCATTTGCACTGGAGTGACGGTAAAGCTGGAACCGCCTATAGCATAGCCAAGATCAAAATTCTCAGAAGTAACTTGGGAAAAACCAAGATCATTGAGATAATCAATCACGGATTGCCGTCCAATTTCATCAATGACATCCTGCAAGGCTTGAATAGCAGGGGTATTCATGGAAGTGCCGATGGCATCCTGAAGGGTCATATCCCCACGATAATTTCCATCAAAATTTTTGATGACTTTATTGGTTCCACGATAAACGATCGGACGATCAGTAACAACATGACTGGTTGCCCATCCAAGATCTTCAAATGCCAGAGCATAGGAGAGAAAAGGTTTTACGCTGGAGCCAGGTTGTTTATACATATCGGTGGCACGATTGAACATCCGTTCACCATCGTAGTTGCGCCCTCCACCCAGGCCGACAATTTCTCCAGTCTGATTATCCATGCAGACAATAGCAATCTGCATCAGGTCATCCATGAATTCAATATCTTCGATTTCACCATTTTGAATTTGGTCAATAACACTTTGAACATGCTGATCCATGTAAGTGGTGATGATCATTGGCGTTACCGCAGGATCTTGTCCTGTTCGTTCAATTACTTCGTCGATCACAGCGTCAATATAGCTCTGATATGGACTTCCAGAGTCTTCCCGAGCTGCCGCAGAATTAGCTAACAGATCTTCAACGTTGATTGAAGAGGCCAGTTCCATTTCTTCTTCTGTGATGTAGCCATGCCGATGCATCATATATAGAACGGTATCACGCCGCTGTGTTGCGGCTTCCAGATCACGCATGGGATTATATCGATTAGGTGCATTAACCAGTCCGGCTAGCATAGCGCTTTCTGCTAAGGTCAGTTCATTGACGTCTTTGTCAAAGTAGTATTCAGCGGCTTTTTGAACTCCGCGGATATTGCCGCTTCCGCCAAAGTTGACCTTGTTCAGATAATATTCCAAAATTTCTTCTTTAGAAGTCATGGATTCAAGTTCAACAGCCATTGCAATTTCATAAACCTTTTGGATGATTCCATTATCTCCTTGAATTCCATCATCGCTTTTAAAATAAGAGTTATCGATCAGCTGCATGGTCAATGTAGAGCCGCCCTGGGCAAAAACAATCTGTCCGGCCTGAATGGTTGCTTTGACATTTTCCCAGATTGCTTTGACAAAACGACTGATATCAAATCCGTTATGAGAAAAATAACGGCTGTCCTCGATAGAAACAAAGGCATCAATCAGGCTTTCCGGCAAATCTTCATAACTGATGTTTGTGCGTATCTGCTGTCCGATTTCAGCAATAACATTGCCATCTCGATCAAGAATTTTGGAGGATCCGATGCTTTCCAGCTGTTCAAAGGAAATTTCCGGAGCTTGCTGTATGATATCATTTCCGACCTTGATGATTATTCCGCCTGCAGCGATCTCTGTTAATAAACACAGAAGAACAAGACCGGCTGCAATTTTACGACCGATTTTTCCTTTGGGCTTTTTTTCTGTTTTTTTCTGTTTTTTTAAAGGTTCCTTTGAAGAACGACCATCTTGGCCCTGATCCATTTCTTCCTGTTTGATTTCAGTCATTCTTGACACTCCTTTAGACAATAATGATATTATACAACATCTTCCAAAAATAGCCAAGCTGTGATACAAGGCGTCAGAATTTAAATGGATGTGTCATTTCTTTATGGAAAATAGTCATCATTAAATTAGCAATCGGAGAGAAAATTCATGGTTTTATCAGAGGAAGAATTTCAACAAAAAAAGATGCCTCCTGTAAAATATAGGATAGCATCCAAAAATCAAAATTCAATTTACTTTTCAACTGTTCTGAATTAAAATCTTTCGCTCTGATCAGATTTTTTTAAAGATTTGGATGGCCTGGCATTTTAGACCCGTATGGATGGAAACAACATTGACCAGCGGAATCACTTGAATTTCAGCTTTCGGGAAGCGTTCTTTGGCTTGTGCTTCCAGCTGACGGGCTGTGGTTTCATCATCCACATGGGCAAAGGTAATCAGCGTTTTCTCATCTGGAGAACTTTCTGCTAAAATATCCAGCACTCGTTTAAATGCCCGCTGAGATGTTCTAATTTTTTCGATGACATCAATCCGTCCTTGGGTAGAACGGTCTATCTTTAGGATCGGTTTGATTTTTAAAAGACCGGCTAGTGCGGCGGCCATTGGGGTTAGCCGTCCTCCACGTTTAAGATGCTGCATATCATCTGGAACCAGCAGCGTATTGCACGAAGCAATGACCTGATCTACTTGCTGGCAGATTGTTTCTTCTGGAATTCCATGCTCAATGGAATCCTTGATCATTTCAATCAGATATTCCTGAACAACTGCGGTAACATGCGTATCAAACGTCGTGATTGGAATTCCGATTCGCTCCGCTGCCTGATGCATTGCACTGATTGTTCCGGATAGTCCGCTGCAGATTGGAACAGCGATGATCCGGTCGTATCCCTCTTTTTTGATTTCTTCAAAAAGTTCTTCCAGTCTTCCTAAAGAGGGGAGTGAAGTGGTCATTACTTTTTTTTCACGAAGCTGGCGGATGCATTCCTGCTGATCCATCTCTTCCATATCCTGATAAGTACGGTCCCCCATTCCGATCTGAAGCGGCAGGCAGAAAATTCCTTTTTCTTGAAAATATTTCGGATGGCGTCCAGTACCGGTATCCGTAACATAAGCAATTTTCACAAAAATCCCTCCTGATTTCTGGCTTCATTTTAACCCAAAACGTGAATCATTTTCAAGCAAATGGTGCAAAGCCAATCCAAAATTATGCTATGATTATTTTGAGGTGATTTCAATGAGTGTGCATCTCCATACGCGAAGCTGCTATAGTCTGTTGAATAGTACCTTAAAAATTGAGCAGATTGTAAAAAATGCAAAAAAATTAGGCTTTTCGTCTGTATCATGTACGGATTGGCAAGTCATGCATGGGGCAATGGAGTTTTTTCATTGCTGTCAAAAAGAGCAAATTAAACCGATTTTTGGGTTGGAACTGGCGATGGATTATCATGGAAGGCCGGCAACCATGTTGGTTTTGGCTAAAAATGACGAAGGTTATAAAGCCTTGATGCAAGCTAGCAGCTGGCTTTGCTCCTTTCAGAAGATGCTGAGTTTGGAGCAGGTTTTATCCATGAAAAAAGATTGGGTTGTGGTGGTTTATACAGAAGGCGGAATTTTTGAGGAAGCTTGTATTCATGAAAATCGTTCAGAAATTTTAGCTCTGATGGAAAGTCTGAAAACGATTCTGGGAGAATTTGATTTGGCACTATCTTATCAGGAAAGTTCATTCTGGCGAATTCGCAATGCTTTAATTAAAGAATGCGCTCGGGAAATCGGACTTAAAACAGTAGCAGTAAACAAAATATACTATTTGAACAAGGACGATGTAGAGGCCTATCGCGCTCTTTGTGGGATCCGACTACAGAAAACGTTTTTAGATAAATCTTTGGTTACTGTTACTGGTCGTTATATGCTTAGTTTGCAAGAAATGGAAGCACTTTACGACGCTGAGGATTTAATGGAAACGGAACGGATCGCAGCACTTTGTGAAGTCAAGATGCAGTTCATGAAAACGACGCTGCCGGTTTTTCAGTGTCCTTCGCCTTTGGACTCAGGAAAATACTTAACACAGCTTTGCCTGGCAGGATTAAAAAAACGATTTGGTTCCCGTGCTGTTCCAAAAGCGTATATTCAACGCTTGAAGTATGAATTGAATGTGATTCTTTCCATGCATTTCGAAGATTATTTTTTGATTGTCTGGGATTTCATCCGATTTGCACGTTCTGAAAAAATTTTGGTGGGGCCAGGACGCGGAAGTGCGGCGGGATCGCTTGTTTCTTGGTGCCTTGGAATTACCCATATTGATCCATTGGAGTATGGGCTTCTATTTGAGCGGTTTTTAAATCCAGAACGGGTTTCTATGCCGGATATTGATGTGGACTTTCCAGATAACCGGCGTGATGAAGTGATTGCCTATGTAAAAAAGAAATATGGCTCGGAACATATTGCTCACATTGCAACTTTTGGAACTCTGGCTGCAAAACAGGTTCTGCGGGATGTTGGAAGGGTATTGGATATTCCATTAAGAAAAGTAGATCAGCTTTGCAAGGCAGTACCGAATCAGCCGAAGATCACGCTGCAGCAGGCTTTGAAAAATAATCGATTTTATCAGCTTCTTCATTCTGATCCTCAATATTTGAATTTATTTGAATTAGCTGAAAAGATTGAAGGGCTTCCACGTCATGTCAGCATGCATGCTGCTGGAATCGTGATGAGTCGGCTTCCGCTAGAGGCAGTAGTTCCAACCATTGCACTTGACTCTTCAACCTTGGCAACCCAATATACAATGGAATATATGGAAGAGCTAGGCCTGATCAAAATGGATTTTCTTGGTCTGCGTAATCTTGCGATCATTGATGAAATTGTTCAGGAAATTAAAAAAAGACAGCCTAATTTTGATATCATGCATCTTCCACTGGATGATTTTAAGACTTTTCAATGTCTTCAAAATGTAGATACTGTGGGAATTTTCCAATTGGAATCCGATGGCATGCGAAATCTGATCCGAAAAATAAAGCCGCGGTGTTTCGATGATATCGTCGCGACGATTGCACTTTTTCGACCTGGTCCGATGGAAAATATTCCGCTTTATTTACAAAATCGGGAGCATCCGGATCAGATTCAGTATCTTCATCCTGTATTGGAGCCAATTCTGAAATCAACCTATGGAGTGATGATCTATCAGTAGCAGATCACGCAGATTGCAGAAGTGATGGCTGGATTTTCGCTTTCTAAAGCCGATATCCTACGAAAAGCAATGAGCAAAAAAAAGGAATCTGAGCTACGTAGCTTAGAAGAAGAGTTTATTGCGGGCTGTCAGACAAATGGACACAGCCGTGAACTTGGTAAACAACTATATGATTTGATTATGAAATTCGCAAATTATGGCTTTAATAAAAGTCATTCTGTGGCTTATGGGCTTTTGGCGTATCAATTGACTTATTTAAAAGCGAATGCCCCGTTGGAATTTTTTCAGGCCTTATTAACCAGCGTAATCGGAGCTGAAGGAAAAACAGCGGAATATATTGACGAATGTCGGCGACGAAATGTTGTGATCTTACCGCCTTCTATCAATTTTAGTGGGAATCGTTATCAGATCGAAGAAAAAGGTCTACGTTTTCCGCTTAGGGCAATTAAAGGAATTGGAGAAAGTGTCTGCAATGAATTGATTGCCGAACGATCACAAAAGCCTTTTGTAGATTATTATGATTTTGTGGCCCGGATCATGACTCGCAAAGTCAGCCGGAAAGTGATTGAAAGCCTGATTGATGCCGGAGCACTGGATGAATTTCAAGGAAATCGTAAAAGTAAGCTAGCCTCTTTGGATGAAGCCATCAGTTATGCTGATCTGGTTCGAATCGAAACAGATGGTCAGATCAAAATTGATTTGGGGTTAGTTAGCCGCCCGGTCATGATGAATATTCACGAGGATTTGCTGGAGCGCTCTGCTCGAGAAAAAGAAGCTCTGGGATTTTATCTTTCTTCCCATCCGATTTTAACAATAAAGAAAACCAAACAGATCCAAGTAGAAAATCTGGCCGTTTTAAAACGGCGGCAGGGGATGATCCAAGGTTTTGCCGTAGTTTCAAAGGTTCGTCAGCATCGAACTAAACGCGGAGAAATGATGGCTTTTGTTAACGTTGCTGATGAAAGTACAGACTTTGATTTGGTTGTGATGCCAAACAGCTTTCTTCGTTATGCTTCTGTGCTGGAAAAAGGCAACTATCTGCTTTTTGAAGGGAAAAAAGACAAAGAGGATTCCTGTATCCTGCGAAGTTGTGTTAAAATTGAACTGTAAAAAATGAGGTTCTTTAAAACATATCAAATAGACAAGGTGGAGAAAAAATGGCAAAACTTTTGATCGTGGATGATGAATTGAAAATAAGAGAAGTGGTTCGAGAATATGCCTTAATCAATGGATATGAGGTAGTGGAAGCCAGTGATGGCCTAGAAGCGATCGAACAGGTGGAAAAGCAGGATTTTGACTGCATTATTCTGGATGTTATGATGCCTAAGCTGGATGGTTTTTCGGCTTGTAAACAAATTCGTAGGTTGAAATCAATTCCGATCATCATGCTTTCAGCACGTCAGGAAGAATATGATAAGTTGTTTGGCTTTGAGCTAGGAGTTGATGACTATGTAATTAAGCCGTTTTCACCCAAGGAACTGATGGCGCGAGTGAAAGCTATTGTTGAACGTTCACGCGGAAAGGAAAATGAAGTGTTAAAATTTGAAGGGCTGACGATTGATGTTGAAGGGCGTTCAGTATTGGTGGATGAGGTCAAAGTCAATCTGACTCCGAAAGAAATTGATCTTTTGCTTTATATGGTCAAAAATAAAAATATTGCCTTATCACGCGAAAAGCTGTTGGAAGAGGTCTGGGATTATGATTATTTTGGCGATGACCGAACGGTGGATACTCATATTAAGATGCTGCGGCATAATTTGCAGAAATATCGGAAGTTTATTGTAACGATTCGCGGAATGGGGTATAAATTTGAAGCTTGATTTTAAAGGGCTGCGGTTTAACATCTGGCTGTATTATGTACTCTTTGCCTTGGGAATCTTAGCACTTCTTGGTTTGCTACAAACAGCAATGATCAAGCCATATTATCGTGATAACAAAATCAACGCGATGCAAGAAGTGGCAGATGTGATCCAGCATGCCATGATCGATTCTTCATTGATTGATGAAAGCAATGTGGATACTGCTTTTCAGGCGACAGTAAACAATAATGTCTGCGCGTTGATTTACAATGACCGCGGAACGATCGTTTATTCAAGTGACAGCCTTGGAGCTAGTTGTGTATTTAATCAACAGATGCTGCTGACATCGGGAACCTATGGGGCACTTTATCATGGAAATACGTTGAAGTCGTTGCTTCAGGAAGAAGGAGAAATTTCTGAGCTTTTTCGTAATGAACGCAGTAATCAGGAGATGGTCCTTTATGCTCGTCAGATTCGAGCTAATCTTGAAACATATTACCTATATGTAAACAGTCCTGCTGAGTTGATGGATTTTACTTATCAAATCTTTCAAACGCAGTTTATCGTATTGACGATCGCCGTATTGGTTTTTTCACTGATGATCTCGCTGTTTCTTTCTGGGCGGCTGGCTAGGCCGATTGTCCGCATGCGTTCCAGTGCGCGGGAGCTGGCAAAGGGAGATTATGATGTGAACTTTGAAGGAGGAACTTTCAGTGAAACCAAAGAGCTGGCTTCTGCTTTGAACGAGGCGACGGAAAAGCTCAGCAAAGTTGATGAGCTGCGAAAAGATCTGCTGGCGAATGTTTCTCATGATATCAAAACGCCATTGACGATGATCAAAGCCTATGCAGAAATGATTCAGGATATTTCTGGAGATCTTCCGGAAAAACGTAATGAGCATTTACAAGTCATTATTGAAGAAGCAGATTATCTGGATAATTTGGTCTCTGAACTGTCTGAACTAAGTAAAATGCAGTCTGGAACCTATGACCTGAATCTTTCCCAATTTGATCTGGCGCAGAAAGTACGGGAAATCACTAAGCTTTGTCAGGGTTTGTTTGAGCAGCATGGCATGCATTGTGAGCTTGTAACGCCAGACAGCGTTTTGGTCTCTGCAGATGAAACCAAGATCGGCCAGGTTATCTATAATTTCATCATCAATGCAATCAAACATAGTGAGGATCATACCAATGTGTTCATCACTTGTCAGGATTTTGGGGATACGGTCCGGGTTTCGGTTCAAGATGAGGGCAAAGGGATTAGCGAAGAAGAATTGCCTTATATCTGGGATCGTTATTACAAGATCGATAAAGGATTCAAACGCTCCAGCAAAGGAACCGGATTGGGACTTTCCATTGTCAAGGCCATTCTGGATACTCATGGAGCTCAATATGGAGTAGAAAGCAAGGAAGGAGAAGGCTCCAACTTCTGGTTTGAGCTGCACAAAGAAGATGCCAAATAAGATAAAACGGGATTATCTGGCAGGAACCGAAATTTATCTGCGGCAGCGCAAGGATATGTTTCGCTGCAACACGGATACAGCACTGCTTGGACAGTTTCTTCGTGTGAAAGAACAGGAAACATTGATGGATATCGGCTGCAATAATGGGGCGCTGATGCTTTATGCTTCCTTGCAGCATCCTGCGCATTTGATTGGTGTGGATTTATTTGAAGAAGCGATTGCTTTGGCAAAAGAAAATTTAGAAGATAACGGGATTTTGAATTACACGCTTTATACGGGAGATGCAACGGTTTTAGCGCTTCCGACAGTTGAGGTTATTGTCAGCAATCCACCTTATTTTGATACTCCGCAGCAAGGCCATCGCAATGAAAATGAATTTTTAAGAGCCGCCCGTCATGAGGGAACATTGACTTTGGCCAGCCTTTTTGACTTGGTTAGGCGTAATTTAAAAGAGAACGGACGTTTTTACTTAGTTCACCGTGCCATGCGGCTGACGGATATTTTCTTTGAAGCTGCAGCCAGTGGATTGCGAGCCAAAACAATGCAGTTGGTTTATGATGAAGACCGCGAAGAAGCAACGGCAGTGCTGCTGGAGTTTGCCAAAGGCTATGAAGGACCGCTGCATGTTTTAAAACCAAAGACGATTCATCGAAACAAAGGCACTTGAGTTTTGATTATCTGCCGTGATGAATCAGGCTTTGGAGTTTGATGAAAGAACCATTAAAAGGAAGGAGGAAATTGTATGGGTTCGTGGGATTATCAGTGTGGTGTCATTGATGCTTTTAATGAGATTGTTCGGGCAGGGGTAAAAAAATTGGCATTAAGTCATCCGGTGGCCACGCAAAAGGAAGCAGAACAGCTGATCCCTTTTGTGGAGCAGATTACCGCGCATTATCAGACAAAATGGAAGCTGGAAAAAGAATTGCTCATCACCGATTTGTTTCCTTATTCTGCTAATCAAGGAAAAATCGTCTTTCTTTTTTACGAAGATCCAGTTGTTTTTGAAACATATTTGACTTTAAAGCAACGAAAACAAGCTTTGCTTGAGAAGAATGCTTATACTGGTTCAAAACGAAGAGAAATTGCCTGCTGTTTTGGCCGCCTTCTTTCTTATAGTGAAGAGGCGATTGCCCGTTTGATTGATGAGAATTCTGAAAAAGAGGATGAATTGTAAAAAAGAGTTTAAATAGCGGAAAACGATGGATGGAAAAAAGCGTTTTTACTTATAAAAACACTGGAAAATCTTGACGGTGAAGGGGTTTTATGCTAATATCACTGTGTTGTCAGCCCCTTGGTTGGGTCTGCAACCGCTCAGAACAGGATCCAAGTGCGAAAGCCTCCTGGGATGGCGAGTCTCATTTAGAAAACTAAGGAGGTGCAAGACATGTACGCAATCGTAGAAACAGGCGGAAAACAGCTTCGAGTTGAAGAAGGACAATCGATTTTTGTAGAAAAACTGAATGCGGAGGAAGGCTCTGAGATCGTTTTGGACAAGGTCGTTGCTTTTTCTGACAAGACAATGAAGTTAGGAGCTCCGTATGTAAAAGGAGCTAAAGTTACTTGCAAGGTTGAAAAACAAGGTAAAGAAAAGAAAATCATTATCTTCAAGTACAAAGCCAAAAAAGGTTCCACGCATCGCAAGCAGGGACATCGTCAGCCGTATACAAAGCTGACTGTGACCAAAATTGAAGCTTAATTCATGATTCAGGTGAATGTTGACTTTCATGGAAAATTTATCAAGAAATTAGAAGTGAAAGGACATGCCGGTTATGCTGAGGCGGGAGGCGATCTCGTCTGTGCAGGAGCCAGCTGTATTATGTATGGGACATACAATGCACTGGTGGAACTCGTGAATGAGGGGTTTGATTATCGGCTGGATGAAACGGGTATTTTTGTGATTAGGACAGCCAATGAGGATGAAATCACGCAAACAATTTTAAAAACCGCTTTGGTTCAGCTAGAAACGATGCATACCAGTTATGCAAACTATATCAGAATAAAGAAGACGGAGGTGTAAACCATGAAGTTAGTGTTAAATATCCAGCTTTTTGCTTCTAAAAAAGGAGTCGGTTCGACTAAAAACGGACGGGATTCTCATTCTAAACGGTTAGGGGCTAAAAAAGCAGACGGACAGTTCGCTTCTGCCGGTTCTATTCTTTATCGTCAGCGCGGTACTAAGATTCATCCAGGTACCAATGTTGGACGCGGCGGCGATGATACATTGTTCGCAATGGTCGATGGAACGGTAAAATTTGAACGAATGGGAAAAGACAAGAAAAAAGTTTCTGTTTATCCAGCTGCCTAAATAAAATCCCCGCTTTTGGGGATTTTATTTTGGGATCAACCAATGATTCCGGCTCACTTGAAGGAGGAAATAAACATGTTTATCGATCGAGTCAAAATTAAGCTTAAAGCAGGAAAAGGCGGCAATGGCCTAGTTGCTTTTCGGCGGGAGAAGTATGTTCCTCTGGGCGGTCCTGCAGGCGGAGATGGGGGAAAAGGCGGCGATATCATTTTCGAAGTAGACACCAACAAATCGACGCTTTTGGATCTTCGCTATAATCGGCTGTTGGTTGCAGAAGACGGTGGAGTTGGAAAACCTAAAAAAATGCATGGTGCAGATGGTGCGGACATTCTTGTGAAAGTTCCGTTGGGAACCATCATCAAAGATCGTAACAGCGGCGCTTTATTGGCTGATTTGACGCATCCTAAGCAACAAGCGATTATTGCCAAGGGCGGAAAAGGTGGCCGAGGAAACTGGCATTTTGCAAGCGGAAGAAACAGTGCTCCGGATTATTGCGAACAAGGGGAGCCTGGTGAGGAAAAAGAAGTAGAGATTGAGCTGAAGCTGCTAGCGGACGTAGGGCTGATCGGCTATCCGTCGGTGGGAAAATCCACCCTGCTTTCGGTGGTCTCCAAGGCAAAACCAGAAATTGCGGATTATCCTTTTACAACGCTGGTGCCTAATCTTGGCGTGGTTCAAGTCAAAGACGGACGTTCTTTTGTCATGGCCGATTTGCCGGGACTGATTGAAGGAGCCAGCGAAGGAAAAGGACTGGGACATCAGTTTTTAAAACATATTGAACGATGCCGGGTTTTGGTCCATGTCATCGATATGGGGGCTCAAGACGGGCGTGATCCCGTTGAAGATTATCGGATTATTAACCAGGAGCTGGAACAATATCAAATGCGTCTGCTGGAACGACCTCAGATCGTTCTGGCAAACAAAATGGATCTGGAAGCTGCTTCAGAGAATCTGGCTCGTTTTCGAAAGGCATATCCAGATGTGATCGTTTATCCTACGGTAACCATCATTGCAGAAGGACTGGATGAGGTGCTGTATAAAATTGCCGATCTTTTAGAAGTCACACCGGAATTCCCATTGACCAATGAAGAGGAAAAAGAAGAAGGGGTACTTTATAAATTCGAAAAAGAAGCCCCGGCATTTACGATTCGTAATCTGGGAAATCATCAATGGCGTTTGGAGGGCGAGCGCGTACTGAAATTATTTGAGATGACCAATTTTGAAAATGAGGCCAATGTGTATCGTTTTGGAAATACGTTGCGAAAAATGGGCGTAGATGATGCCTTACGCAAAGCAGGATGCTTGGAAGGTGATCTGGTCTTCATCAAAGAATACAGCTTTGAATTTGTTGAGTAAACCAAAAAAAGATCTTGTACAAGATCTCAGAGTGTTGACAAAAGCCTCTGTATTTCACTTTATGGTGAGAAGAAGGGGCTTTTTAATTGGTTTGAATTCTAATTTTTAACGTTTTCGTCCTGATCTTGCTGGATACATAAAAAAATCGGGATCCCTATCTATCCTATCCCGTTCCAAATTGCCATCTTTTTCAGATTG
>CALVGQ010000015.1 GCA_944327135.1 uncultured Erysipelotrichaceae bacterium
GCTGCAACCGCCTTTGACACCCTGATACCGCGTCTGATTGAAAATCAGAGTTTAGCGACCGATGCCATCAGCGGAGCCACTGCGACTTCCAATGCCATCAAAGACTGTGTCAGTCAGGCAATCGAATTAGCAGGAGGCGATCCGGCACAGTGGCAGACCGCCATTGCCAAAAGCAGCGAAACAATCAAACTGGAAGGCTATGATGTCATTGTTATTGGTCTTGGAGGATCTGGAATACTCTCGTACTGTGCAGCAGCCGATGCTGGCGCAACCGTTTTTGGAATCGAAACTACTGCCAAACTGGGCGGACAGTCGGCCACCACGACCGGCCCAATGGTCATTGATGCCAAAAATCCGGTTTTCGAAGGAGTTTCCTTTGCAAATCCGGATGAGGTCTATCAGACCTGGATCGAGTATGTTGAAAGCGAAGAAAAAGCTGATATCATCCACGAAGCCGTATACAACAGCGGTACCTATCTGGATTATTACATGGACAATTTTGGATTTGAGTTCTCAGGCATGATCATGAGCTTTGCCAAACCGGAATGGTCTCAATTCTGGACCCGGTATGTCGGAGAAAATGGAGAATCCAATATCTTTGGCCCTAACAAAACCTACCAGTTTGATCGAGCAATGGAAATCGCAAAAGCGAAAAACGAAAAAAATGATTATCAGCTAGAGCTGACTGCTGAAGAACTGATCTTTGATCAAGACAAAATCGTCGGAGTAAAAGCCATTTCCTATGATGGAACTGTGGTGGAAGTCTATGGCGATGCCATCATCCTCGCTACTGGCGGCTATATTGGCAATGCAGAAATGGTTCAGGAAAATTACGGAACCACTTTGAATACCGTTGCTTCCTTGGTTAACGACGGAACAGGAATTGAAATGGGATTGGCAGCCGGCGGAACCACTTACATGCTCGGTGTTGATCCGATGATCCACATCCTGCAGGTTCCAAATATGATTAAAAATAATGATCTGACAGCGGATCAGAAAGCCATTCTCAGTGCCTTGGCCCTGGTCAATGGAGAAACCAGCATTTCTACCGAGGGCAAGCTGCTGGAAGCCTCAGCAACCACTGAGCTCAGCAACATTCCAGGCTATCGCTACTACAATGTTTACACAGAAGAGCAGATCAACAACTATAAAACAAACGGATTCACCGAAAACTTCGCTTCCGCTACCAGCATGTTCATGAGTCAGGGCGGCAGTGTTGAAGTCGGCCAACCGATTGAAGATCTGGATCAGATCCTTGAAGTCGGAATGCGGTATCAGAACGTTTTGAAAGCAGATTCCATCGCAAGCCTTGCTGAACAAATTGGCTGTGATGCGACGGTATTGAGTGAAACGCTTCAGGAAGATACCACCTACTATGCAGTTATCGCTTCAGGATACACCTATGGCAGTGTCGGCGGCTTGAACGTGGATGTCAACATGAATGTCCTTCGTGAAGATGGCACCGCCATTGAAAATCTATTCGCTGTAGGAACGGATTCCATGGGCGTTGAAAACATTGAAGGAAAGCCATATACTCCTTGGGGCGGACAGGCCCAGTCCTGGACCTTTGTCTCTGGCTATCTGGGAGGCCATGCAGCAGCTCAGGTTGGTATGGCTCAATAAAAGAAAAGGACTTCAAATAAAGTCCTTTTTTCATTTTTTAAAATCCACAAGTTCCGCCAAATTGGCATGCGCATCCAGAATCGGACGGATCAGCGGTTTTCGGGAAGTCATCAATACAGTGACTCCTGGACCATGGCCCGAAGTAAAGCTGTCACTATGGACAATGATCCCCACCGTCACAGCGCCTTTCAAATAATCCGGTCCATTCAGGTTCACATGATCCTGAATCAAAACCAGATCACCAAAGCGCAAAGTATCCAGCTGATACTCCTTTAATGCATCCGGATCATGGGTCATGATATCATAATCCCCCGATTTCATCGTGGTAGAACCCAGACCTGAGCCCATCAGTGCCGCCGGAATCACATGCGTTACCGGCACCCCCAGCGTTCCATCCGGATTTTCAACAATGTTCATTTTCTCCAGCAATTGTGGATCGGTATTCATGACCGTGATTTCCGGATAATCCAGCAATTCCAATCCCTGTCCAAAGGCTCGGATCTGAAACTGATCGTTCCCTGTCAAAAGCTCCAAGGTCGCTTGATCAAAAGCCAGCATGACATGGTCGATCCCGCCATGGATTCCTGTCACAATTCCCACAGCGCCTTTCGCATCTCCGCTGATGACCGTTGCTCGATTACCAACACAGGCCAACGTATTATAGGCTGTATTTTCCGCCGCCTCCATGTTTCGCGTGCTGACTCCCGGCTCTACATGATCCCCTGCGATTCCCATGCATCGATCGCCAATAAAAAAATTATAAGTAATTGCCCCGGTTCCCGGAAGAATTCTGCCCTTTCCATCAAAACCGACCCAATTTCCGTCTCCTCTCATTTTAGGATGGTCTACCTTTCCCAAAATGCTTTGCATCACACACTGCTGTACATTGGTCCTCATTGTTTTTCCTCCTTTTCAAGAAGGACTACCGCCTGAGCCTGTACCCCTTCCTCGCGCCCGACAAAACCAAGTTTTTCGCCCCGTGTCGCTTTTATATTGACCCGGTCTTTCTCACAGTTCAAAGCCTGAGCCACATTTCTCACCATCTGCGGAATATACGGGGCCATTTTCGGCCGCTCTATCATGATCAGGGCATCGATGTTGCCTATCTGAAATCCTTTGCTGCGCATGATTGCCGCCGTTTCCTCTAAAATTCGCAATGAGCTGATCCCCTCATAACGCGGATCGTTGTCTGGAAAATGATGACCCAGATCATTCATCGCCAGTGCTCCTAAAATCGCCTCAGCAATCGCATGCAGCAAGGCATCGGCATCGCTGTGCCCCAAAAGTCCTTTTTCATGTGGGATATTCACTCCCCCTAAGACCAACGGACGGCCTGTAACCAAAGCGTGAATGTCTGTCGATTGTCCTATTCTTATCACGATCTCACCTTCTTTTTTCTATTATATCATGACCTCTTTGAAAACCGGGATGATTTTGCTAAAATAAAAACAAAGAAGGTGTCAACGTGGATAGCATCACAATCATTGGAACCATCGTTCAAACCCAGACGCTAACGTCCTGCAGCAAAAATCAGGGCCGCTTCAAACAAATGGTACTGACCGAGTCCTTAGGCCCTGTTTTATTTTCTATCGCCTGTTATCTAAGCAAATTGAAGGCTGAAACGCATTTTGTAGCCAAGCTGGGGTGTGATTTAGCGGCCATTGATGCCCAGCGAACGCTGGAAAAACATGGCTGTTTTGTCTATGGACCAACCTTGGATCTTCCAACCCCATACGAATATTTCATTCATGAACAGGAACACGAAGAAAGATTCAGCACCATTAGTGAGGATTTTTTCTTTCATAAGCAGGACTGGCTCTACCAAAGCGCGCTTTCCCATTGCAGCTGGGGACTTACTGATCAAAAAGATCAAGCCTATCTTCAGGCGCTCTTTTCTGCTTTCCAAAATACTCCATGGATTTATTACACCACAACTTTCGAAAAGCCGCCCTGCCCTTGCTTTAGCGGATTGATTCTCGATGAAATTGATTCCAAGACCCTCTGTACCCTGAAACAGTCTCTTCCTTGCTGGATCGATCAAGGGCTTTCCTGGGCCATAGTCTTGCAAAAACAAGAGGGCATCACCCTGTTTGCTGATCAGACCATTTATGATTTTTCGCTGTCTCAGACTGCTTCTTCTTTAACATCGGGACCAGAAAAAGCCGCCCTGCTCGCACTTTTTCTTTATGCTCTGCTGCAAAAACAATCTTTAAAAACAGCCGTCGAATTTGCACTTCAAGCTGTTCCATTTTTACTTAAGGAGCCATTAAATCAAGAAAAGATTCAATCATTATTAAAAAAATAAAAGGGAGCCTTCTGAAGCGAACCCCAAAGTTTGGACATCTAAACAAGGAGGTTCGCTTCATTCCGGAATTCCCTTTTTTATGATTCATAACGCTTCATCCAATGTCCTTTGCGATAATAGATCAGCAATAAGACCGAGCAAAGGGCCCAAGTCAAAGCATAGCTCCAGAAAACCAGATCTACCGTATTGAAAATTGGCATGGTCACCGCCAAGAAAATCTGACGAACAATACAGAAACTGAAAATCGCCGTCATCATCGGAACCGTCGTTATTCCTGCTCCTCGAATCGCACCAGTCAGCACCTGATTGATACACAAGGCAAAATAGAACGGAATGACGGTCCGCATCATCGTACTGCCTACCCTAATCACTTCCGCATCATCCGCAAAAACACGAATGCATTCTTCCGCAAACAGATAAGCCGGAATTCCGATTGAGGTCACTACGATAATGGACATGATCGTACAAATCAGCACCCCGCGTTTGACCCGTTCCAGCTGTTTAGCTCCCAGATTCTGACCGACAAAGGTCGTAATCGACAAAGAGAAGCTTTGCGCTGGAAGACTCAGGAAATTATCAAACTTATTCGCTGAGCTGAATCCGGCAATCGCCGCATAATCGAAACGATTGACATACGACTGCACCAATGTGTTTGAGAAAGAAACGATCATCTGCTGCAAACCAGACGGAATTCCAATACGAATGATTTGTCCAAGCATCGAGCGAT
Source organism: uncultured Erysipelotrichaceae bacterium (assembly GCA_944327135.1). Taxonomy (GTDB): domain Bacteria; phylum Bacillota_I; class Bacilli_A; order Erysipelotrichales; family Erysipelotrichaceae; genus CALVGQ01. The sequence continues at coordinate 4,656 of CALVGQ010000015.1, forward strand.
CGACTTTGATTTTAGATGGGATCAAGCGATAATCCTCTTTGCTTTGAAGAAGGACAATCACTACCAGAATCGATGAAACTGCCGTGGCAATCAAGGTCGCCCAAGCGACTCCTGCGGTCCCCATATCAAAATTGATCACAAAAACCAGGTCCAGTACAACATTAATCACACTGGAAACAATCAAGAAGATCAACGGGCGTTTGGAATCTCCTACGGCTCGCAAAATCCCTGATCCAGAGTTATAGATCATCGTAAAAAGAATTCCAGCAAAATAAATCCGCAAATACGCATCCGCATCCGAAAAGATGTTTTCCGGTGTTTGGATCAAACGCAGGAAAAAAGGACTCAGCGCAATTCCGATCACCGTCATCAACACTCCAAAAATGATCGTAAATGCCGCAAAGGTATGCACCGCAAGCGTTAGCTCTTCTTTTTTTCGAGCCCCAAAATAACGCGAAATAATGACTCCGGCACCGGCTGCAACGCCCATAAAAAAACCAATCAAAAGATTGACCAGCGGTGTGCTGGTTCCTACTGCAGCTAGTGCTTCTGAACCCACATAATTTCCTACAATGATCGAATCCACAGTGTTGTAAAGCTGTTGAAATAAGTTTCCGATCAACAGCGGAATTGAAAACAGGATCAGCTGCCGGACAATGCTTCCTTCCGTCATCAATCCACTTTTTGATTTATTCAAATTCATCCCCCCCCGCTATCTTTGATTATTATAACGCCTTTCCTATAGAAGAAGCAAATTTCCTGTGCTTTTTTCCTAGATTGAAAAGTCTTTCAATTTCCTATTCTTAAATCAGCCTGATATAATAAAAAAGAATCATCCCAATAGGAGGGAGCGATATTCATGCAAAATACGATCAAAATCATCCATGCTCAAGAGGGCAATTTAAAAGACATTTCCCTGGAAATACCAAAAAATCAGCTTGTCGTTCTCACCGGTGTTTCCGGTTCCGGTAAATCTACACTGCTACGGGATGTTCTATACATGGAATGTCAGCGACAGTATTTGGAGGCAATGGCTTTTCAAGGGATCCAAAAACCCAAAGTGGAACGGATCCAAGGCGCTTCCCCAGCCATCCTTCTAACACAAAAAGAAGCACAAAAAAATCCGCGTTCTACCGTCGGCACGCTAAGCGATCTCTATACCGATCTTCGTATGATTTATGAAAAGTGCGGTTATCAGCAATGTCCCTCCTGTCACCATTGGATCAATCCGGCAGACTGTCTTCAAGAAACAGAAAAAA
>CALVGQ010000016.1 GCA_944327135.1 uncultured Erysipelotrichaceae bacterium
CAGATTCCGTCCGATCGGCTTTGGCGACTTTTAAAGCTTTCTCCGATCCTGCATTTGAATGAAGAAGAGGCGCTGCAGCTGGCGCGGGAAAAAAAGGTGGAGACAGCGGCAAAGACGCTCTGTGAAAAGACGCAGGCCCCGGTTATTGTCACGTTGGGATCACAGGGGTGCTGGCTCAAATTGCCGAATCAGCCGGGGGTGCGGCTGCCGGTCAAGCCTGCCAACGTGGTGGATACGATTGGAGCCGGGGACAGTCATGCCGGAACGGTTCTGGCCATGCTGGGACAAGGAAAATCTTTATTAGAAGCAGCTTTGATGGCGAATCGAATTTCCCGTGAAGTGGTGCAAAGTGAAGGGGCGTTATTAAGCGCGGAACGGTTTGAACGGATAAGGAGGAATGAAGATGAAGCTGACGACGTTGTGTTATCTTTCTAATGGGGATCGGCTGCTGATGCTGCACCGGACGAAAAAAAAGGAGGATCCCAATGCTGGAAAGTGGATCGGAATCGGAGGGAAACTAGAGGAAAAGGAAAGCCCGGAAGAATGCATTCGGCGGGAATTTCTGGAAGAAACAGGATATCCGCTTGAAAATCCGCGGCTGCGGGGAATCATTACGTTTCTTTCAGATCGGTGGGAATCGGAAATTATGTTTTTGTATACCGCAGAACAGGATCTGCCTGTATTAAATGTCTGTTTGGAGGGAGAACTGGCCTGGGTCAAGAAAACGGATCTGTTATCGCTGCCATTGTGGCAAGGAGATCGCTGTTTTTTAAAACTGCTTCTCCAGGAAGCACCATTTTTTTGTATGAAGCTGCGGTATGAGGGAGAGACCTTGGCAGAATGGACGCTTGAGAAAGGAATCACGGCCTGAATGAGAAAAGAAAATTTTCACTATTTACATTCTGTAGGAAACGGAGTAAGATAAACATGCATAAAGTAGAACTTCGGGGCAGAGTGAAATTCTCTACTGGCGGTATACTCCGCGAGCCGGAAACGGTCGAATCGGTGCAACTCCGATAGCAACAGTGATAGTCTGGATGGAAGAAGAGTCTTTTTGTTTTAAATTCCATAGCAAACAAAAACGTACCTGGAAGCACTATTTTAGGCACGTTTTCTTTGTTTGAAAGGGATGGTCTGAAATGAGTACAAAGAAAATTTCAACAATCGGGGTTTTGTGCGCGATGGCGCTGGTGATGAACCTTCTGATCCATTTTCCGCTGGTTCCGGCGGTACCTTTTCTAAGCTATGATCCAAAAGATGTCGTGATTGTCATTGCCGGTTTTATCTATGGACCGTTGGCGGCACTTTTGATGAGTGCTATCTGCTCAACACTGGAACTGTTTTACCGTGCTGGAACGATTTTGGATTTGGTGATGAATATGATTTCAACTTGCTCCTTTGCCTGTACCGCAGCTTGGCTGTATAAGCGGAATCATACCAAAAAAGGGGCGCTGATTGGGCTGCTGAGCGGTGTGACGGTCAATATTTTATGCATGCTGATCTGGAATTATATTGTGGATCCGATTTATTTTCAGATGGAACGCAGTGCGGTAGTTGCGATGCTTCCGGCGATTGGATTATTTAATCTTTTAAAGAGTGGTATGAATAGTGGTTTAACTTTATTTTTATACAAGCCGGTGGTGAATATCTTGCGCCGTTCTTCTTTGGTAGAAAAGCATGAGGAAACGGAAAAGAAAAATGCCAGCATGCTGATTCTTGGACTGTTTATCATCGCAACTGTGGTTTGTGTCGTCTTAAGCATGCAGGGTATTATTTAAGGAGGAGTCCCAATGGAATTTAAAGAAGCAAAAGCTCTCTTGGATAAAAAACTGGGAGACTGGAAAATCATGGCCTTGGCCAGCTGTGTAGACAATAAGCCGATGGTTCGTAATGTCAGTTGTCTGATTTATAATGATAAGATTTATTTCAAGACAGATAAGAATTTCCGCAAAACTCAGCAGCTTTATCAAAATCCACAGGTTGCTTTGTGCTGTGGGGGAGTTCAGGTAGAGGGAACCGCAACGATCAAGGGTCTGGTAGTTGAAGAAGAGGGACGGATCTTTGAGAAAAAATACAAAGAATTTCTTTGGCAGAGCTACAATGCTTATTCGCATGAAGAAGACGAGATCCTGATCGAAGTGACGCCGGAATTTGTGGAAATCTGGGATGAAGATGAACAGCGCAATGCGTTTCAGATCTTTATCAATTTTGATCAAGAAGAAGCAGTGTATCAGCCATATGATAAAAAGGAGCAGGAAAATGGAGTTCAGTGAAGCAAAACAACGCTTTTTTAAGCAATTGGGTGATTGGAAAATCATGGCTTTGGCCAGCAGCGTTCAGGATTATGTCATGGTCCGCAATGTGAGCTGCCTGATTTATCATGATAAGATCTATTTTAAGACGGATAAAAATTTCCGCAAAACTCAGCAGATTTTTCAAAATCCACGGGTCGCGCTGTGCTGCGGAGGAGTTCAGGTTGAAGGGATTGCCCAAAATAAGGGCTTGGTGATTGATGAACCGGGACGGTTGTTTGAAGCTGGATATAAGAAATATCTGTGGGGAAGCTACAATGCTTATTCACATGAAGAAGATGAGATCCTGATCGAAGTGACGCCGAAATTTGTAGAAATCTGGGATACGGATGAAAACAATTATGCGTTCCAGATTTTCATTGACTTCGATAAGGAATCTGCGGAAGTGGTTCAATACGATCAGAAATAAGTGAATTGATGAAAAAAACATCGAAGATCCCGTTGGACAAGTGAAACGGGGGAAGGCGATGTTTTTTTTATTGGAAAAGACAGTTGACAAAAGAAGGAATGCAGCGTTATAACATAATAGTTGATATATCAACTATTAAGAGGTGAAAACATGGCTGAAAAACGTCAGATTGAAAAAATTGCCCGGACGGGGAATCAGTTTGTTTCGCGCTATCTGCATGGAAGTTTGGGCAGCGCTGAAGCAGAGCTGATCCATATCGTTCGGCATCATCCAGGGATCTCGGCAAAGGAATTGTCGGAAATCCTTGAAATTGATAAATCAGCGGTGACGCGCCGGATCGATCGGCTGGTTCAGAAAAAATTGATAAAGAAGGAAAAAGATCCTCAGGATGGTCGCAGGATGCGCCTGATTGCAACGCAGGAAGCTGATTGTTTAAAACAAGGACAGATCAAGGGGCAGCAGCTGTACTATGATTATTTGTTTGAAGCTATCGACGAAAATCGGCAAAAGATCTTTTTTGAAGTACTTGACCTGGTGTATCAGCGATCCAAGCAGGCGCGAAAAAGCGGTTTTGCAGAACTTTTTCAATGGGTGAAAGAGAATGAAGCCGAATGAATTTAATCCGATTTCAGAACCACAGAAACTGTCTTGGTATTGGCCGCAGGAATGGCGGTTGGGTATCCTTATCGTTTTTTTTGGGGGGTTGTTTTTAATGGCGCTGTATCGGTGGGGCCGATTCTTCAGGGATAGCTTCTTGATGCTTTGGCTCAAGAATTGCCTTTTTTTGAGGCAGCGAAGAAGACGGCGGTCTTTTTTGCTGTGCTTGCTTTGATCCAAGGTTTTCGATATGGGAAACGATATTTTGTTCGAAAGTTTGCGAATCGAACTCAGGCGCGAATGCGAATGATGCTTTATCATTCTTTGCTGCATGAACGGGATGACATGCAGCAGGAAAAAACCGGAGAAATCATGAGCAAAGCGGTCCAGGACGTTGATCTTTGTGTGGAAGGAATGCGGAAGGTCACGACCGAGATCTTTGATACGGGTGTTTTGATGCTTTCGTATTTCCTTGCTTTGATGAGCTATGACCCTTGGATGACCTTGTGCGCTGGGGTTTTTATTCCGTTTTCGATGATCATTGCAGAAAAAATGAAGAAAATAGTGGCGCGGATCAATCAGAAAGCACGAGCGCAGAGTGCACAGGTAGCCGTTTTAACGGTAGATCAGGCCGATCATGCCGCACTGTATCGGATTTTAGGCCGGGAAAAGGCGAATCTTGAAACTTTTGATCGGGCGCTAAGCCAGCTGGAGAAAGACATGATTGCGGCGGAAGTGCTGGAAAATGCGATGCAGCCTTTGTATAATGCCATCGCTTTGACAGGAATGATGGTTGTTTTAACGATGGGAACCGAGCGGGTATTGGCGGGAACATTCAGTGTGGGCGATTTTTCTGCAGTAGTGACGATGTTTATCGCATTAGCCTTAAAAGCCAGCAAGGCTTCCAAGCTATTTAACACGTTTCAAAAAGCGAGCGTTTCATGGAAGCGAATCCAGCCTGCTTTAAAACCGCCTGCAGAGGAGGAATCCGAAGCAGAAACGGATCCGCTTGTTTGTGACTTGGTGGTTCGTAATCTCAGTTTTGGTTATCCCGATCAGAAAAAACTGATTGAGGGATTGTCTTTTGAAGCTCATGCAGGGCAGATCATTGGTGTTACCGGACCCATCGCCTGTGGAAAATCGACATTGGGGCGATTGCTGGAGGGTTCGCTTTCTTATGAGGGATCCATTCAGTTGGATGGAAAAGAGCTTCGTGATTTGAATGAGGCTCAACGAGCACGCCAGATTGCTAGGCAGGCTCATGATCCGCAGCTGTTCTCATGGACGATCGAAGAAAATATCCGACTGGATGCTTTGGGCGATCTTTCTTTAGCACTGGAGCAGGCGGCTTTAGAAAACGATCTGAAAACGATGCCGTTGGGCGTAAAAACGCTTGTTGGCTTTGACGGAAATGCCCTCTCTGGCGGACAGCAGGCGCGGATCGCTTTGGCTCGAACGCTTTATCGAAAAAGTCCGATTATCATCCTAGACGATCCGTTTAGTGCCGTAGATTCGAAGACAGAACGGGATTTAATAGGACGGCTGCGAGAGGATTTTCCAGATTCGATCATTTTTTTGATTTCTCATCGGCTGGCCTATTTTTATCAGCTGGATCAGGTGCTGCTTTTTAATGGAGAAGGAAAATTTTTGATCCGATCGCATGAAGAACTGATGGAAATCAGCGATTTATACCGAGAACTGGTGCTTAGCCAGTCTGGAAAGGAGCAACAATGAAAGATTCCCGAAGGATCATCAAAGAAATTCTGTTTGAACAGCGTAAGCTGAGCATAGGCTTAGGGGGATTGATTGTGCTTTGTGTCTTTTTCAGCCTGCTTACGGCACAGCTATTGCGAATTTTGATCGATCGCTGCTTGCTGGTTCAAAATACTGATAAGATGACGCTTTTTCTTGCTTTGTTTGTCTTTTCGCTGCTTTTTGCTCAAATTTTAGAGATAGGGAAAAGTATCGTGCTGACCTCTTTAGGACAGAAATTAGTACATCGTCTTCGATTGACGATGGTTTCTAAAATGCATCGTTTGAATATCCTGTATTTTACTGAAAATACAGGCGCTGTTATCAGCTCGCGAATCATCACAGATGTAGAAAGTGTCAGTCAGCTGTTTGCAGACGGATTGATTAGTTTGATCATTGACTGTTTTCGGATCGTGGGGATCCTTGGTTCAATATGGCTGTTTTCTGCGGCACTGGGAATGGCCTCGCTGGTTTTGCTTCCTGGACTGATTGCGGTTACTCGTTTTTTTCAGGCGCGTCTGAGGAAAGCCCAGATTGCCAATTTAAAAGAGCTTGCAGGAGTAAATGAGCATATTCAGGAGAGCGTTCGAAATGATGCGCTGATTCATGCCTTCCATATAGAAAAGAAGATGGAGGTACGTTATCAGCGTAAATTAAAAGAAAATATGCAGACCATGGAGAAGGTCAATTTTTATGATGCGGTCTTTTCTCCGGTGATTCAATTAATTAAAACCGCGCTGATTGCAGCCATTGTTTTGCTGGCGGCCAAGCAAGGTGCTGTGGGAACATTATCCGTAGGGACAACAGCGGCCTGTATGGAACTGATATCCAATTTATTCGCACCGATTGAAGCACTGGGAACGGAAATTCAGAACATTCAGAAAGGCCTTTCCGGATTAACACGAATCGACGAATTTCTTCAAGAGCCAGAAGAAGCTCCTAAAATTCCCAATCAGGCAGAATTGATTTTGCAGCCGAACCATTTTGAGATCATTTTTGACCATGTGAGTTTCAGCTATATCCAAGGAAAGCCGATTCTCCATGATTTTTCTGCTGTTTTTCATGATCCGGACTGTGTGAGTTTTGTCGGACGGACCGGAGTGGGAAAGAGCACCTTGTTTAAACTGCTCCTTGGTCTTCTGGTTCCCGATGAAGGTCGAATAACGATTAACGGTATCGATGTCTCGACAATAGACAATGAAGAAAAACGACGGATCTTTGGGGTGGTTCAACAGCAGTTCACCTTTATCGAAGGAACGATAGCCGACCAGATCCGTCTGCATGATGAATCCATTACATCATCACAGATCGAGGAAGTGATGAAGTTTGTGGGCCTGCATGAGACGATAGCTGCGCTTCCTCTAGGTTATCAGACTCCAGTGAATCCGCAGCGTGATTTTTCGCAAGGGCAGCAGCAGCTTTTGACAGTTGCACGTGCCTTGGTCATGCAGCCTCCGATCTTGCTGTTGGATGAAATCAGCGCAGGACTGGATTCGCTAAGTGAAATGCGGATTATGAACATGTTGCTCAAAGCATCGGAGCATCGGCTCTTATTTAGCATTTCTCATCGTTGGAGCGGGGTTTTTGATAGAAATCGAATCATGGATCTGGATACAAGGAAAAATGCTGGAAAAGAGCCTGATTCTGAATTTATTCTGGGGCATGGAAAGGATGAAGAAACCGAGAAATTTGCTGTATCATAAAAAAAGATCGTGTCGCTTCTGCAACGCCCACGATCCTTTTTTTTAGATTCAGTTTTATTTTGATTCCAGTTCTTTGACCAGATCGTAATAAGTAATCAGCTGAATGTTGTTTTCTTCTACGATCTTTTTCATTTCTTCGGAAGTCACCATAGCCAGATCTTTGCAGCGTTCCAAAGACAAGGTGGTCAAGCCTAAAAGTTCGGCATCAATGTAGCCAGGGTGACCGCCAATCATGGCATATTCGCTGGAAAGCAGCAATTCCTTGTCTGCCAGCACATCCGCCAGTGTATCTTTATTCAGCTGTTCCGCTGGATCAAACACTTTCTTGGTGGTTGCATTGGATCGGTGCATGCCAATTCTGGTCATGTTGAATTTCTGCATGATGTTATGGGAATAAGGAATGCCGGTTTCTTCTGACAGCTCGTTGATGGCATTAATATAGGTTTCATAGCTGATGGAGTGACCATGCAGGTAACCTGGCTTTTGTCCGGTCAGTTCAATAAAGCGGTTGTATTGAGCGCGGATCTCACGGGTTACCTCTTCCTGTGGGAACATTTCCAGCCGGCCTTCAACGGTAGTCCAGCGCGGATCTCTGACGCGAACGCCGGAACGGATAAATTCTCCGTTTTCATCGACCAAATGCGGTACATCCTTCGGATCAGAAACTGGTTTTCCGGAAACCAGGTTGAAGTCGATTCCAAAACAGGCTTGTGGATAATTCTTCATCAGCTTGGCAGCCAGAATTGCGGCCGGCATGTTGGTGAACATTCCGGTATTTCTTAGAATCCCATTTTCAATTCCTTCCAGAATGCCGAGAGTTACTGCTTTGGTAAAACCATAGTCGTCGCCTTGTACTAATAATTTCATGACAATCACCTCTTGTTTTCTAAAATTTATTATAATGGATTTCTTGACAGATTGCTTACCATGAATTGAAAAAAACGGTTATATTTTTTCACCTAAATCACAGCGAATTTTTGTATGTGATTTAGATCGGGCAATACGGGCTATTGCTTCACGAGCATGATCACAAAGTCTGGCGGATGCTTTTATATTTTGATTATGAAACCTGTCTTTGGAGGTTTACCCTAAAATATGGTGAGAAAAAAGATAATGAACTACAATTTGTAGCCCATTATCTTTTTATATTGTTTATCGGATATCATGGCACTCGTTAATGGAAGCCTGGTCCGTTTAGCTAGTTTGGTTATGAATTCATTCCTGGTCGCCATATTTATATACTTGTTTCCTACAGTCACAAATGTGAATTCTCGGATGAAGTTATATATGGATTGATAAGAATCCTCGTCCCCTAATTCATAAATCTGCAGGAGTCTGCTGATCAATACAGACAGATAACAGATGGTAAAGTGTCCATACAGCGTTTCCTTTGTCTTCATAAATGCCGGCCTGGCATCTAGCTCCGATTTCATGATCCGGAAACTTTCCTCTATCCTCCACAGGTTGTGGTAAGTCTTATAGATATCTCTGTGGTCCATACCTGTTTCCGAGGTGACAATAAGATTGTATCCGCAGAGCTTCTTGTCTTGATCCAATTTGTCATGGTTGATGCTCACATCCGCTTTCTTTCCGTCTTTTCCTTTGAAGCTGACGTATTTGGCACAGTCTCCAAATTCTTCTTTCTTGGCTCTGGATAAGCAGAGATCATAAGCTTTTTCCTCCAGTTTCTGGATTTCCAGCAGCTGCTTTCTAGCCAGGGAAGGGTTATAGGTGACCACTCTTTTTTCTTCTATACTGAATGTTTTTCTTCCTCCGTCATCATCTGTAAAAGAATATGAAAAGGTATCGATACACTCTTTTACCCGATAGCGGATCTCTTCGTTTTCATCGCGGATATCGATATAGTCGTTATCGAGCAGGATCCAGGTCTTCTCAACCTCAGGCAATGTCTTGCATGATTTTGAGAATATATATCCGTCCCCATTCTTCAAGGCCTCATAAATATTCTTCGCACTGTTCAATCCTTTATCTGCTACCTGGATAACTCTTCCTTCAACATCATTATTCCATTTTAAATCATGAATGATTTCACGGACTTTCGGCTTTTCGCTTTCGTTGCCCGGGAACAGCTTCATTCCTGAAGGGATCTGATTTCCATCAAGCAGCAATCCCATTCCCAGGAGCGGTTCCTTTCTGTTTTCCTTGCTCGGCCCCTTTTTACGGAATTCATCTTCCCTGTCGATTTCAAAATAGAAGTTCGTGCAGTCAAAGTAAGCCCTGGATGTATCCATTCCATACTTTTCCTTTATCAGCTTCGTGAAGATCTCAACGATACTCTCATAATTCTCGCCAAAGTATGCCAGCCCTTCTAGAAGCTGGTCATAAGAAAAGGCGCATTCTTTATCCAAATAAGGGATCACCTCAAAATATGTCCTGAATTTACTGCAGGGCTTGATACAGCGCGCATAGATGAGAGAGGACAGAACATCATATAACTGAAAATGGAAGTTTCTGGTCATATCATATACTTTGAAAATAGGTTCCACCTCAAGCTTGTCGAGAATCGCTTTTAAAAGGAAGTGCCCGGCATACCTATAAGGGGCCTTATCGGAAATCTCATTGGTTTTGGACAGATTTCTTTCATAATTGAGTTTACGGACCTCTTCGGTCAGATAGGCGACAGGATCGGAGATTCCATTGTCGATCAGGGACTGTCCGGTACCGAAGGAGGCATAAGTCTCATGAACGGTATGACCTCTGTTATGATCGTAATAACTGTTAACGATGGAAAGATAGACTTTATTATTTTTAAGATTTTTCTTCAAGAAATAGGCCAAGAGGACCACCTCCGCATAAACTCACCATACTCACCATATAAATTATAACATAAAATAAAAATAAAAAAAATAGAAAAAGCAAAAAAAAACCGATAAAATCGGCACATTGTGATTATAAATAATATTAAAAGTTAGGAAAATTTATGGTGAGAACTTCTAAAGACGGGTAAATCACAGCGAATTTTTGTATGTGATTTAGATCGGGCAATACGGGCTATTGCTTCACGAGCATGATCACAAAGTCTGGCGGATGCTTTTATATTTTGATTATGAAAACGTTCTATAGGACAAGGAAGAAAAAAATCGTTTTTTTGTAAAGGCTTGCAATGAAAGCATTGAAATCTTTATAATATAAACAGAAGAAGTCTGGTTTTCTTAAAAGAAGCAAAGAAAAGTGGCTGTTTTGATTGCGATCATCATTATTTCAAAGCGTTCATGTCAAATCAAAAATAGAAAATGTGCTTATGAATCTTGTAATTGGCTAGTCCATCATGATGGCAAAGCCGAGGTTAAAGACTGAAAAAAATTAGGAAGATCAAAACATGGCGTCGGTACTCGTGAGCATTGAAAGCTTGTTTTAAATGTTAGAAATTGTGGCTGCACTTTTGATCGTGCAGCTTGTGTTTCAAGGAGTAAAAATTGGAATCTTGATCATTGATCTGCGAAAGCAGGACAAAAACAGTCCAACAAAATCCAGATCGCTTGAATAAAAGCCGATATTCCGTCAGCATCCCTTTTTAGAATATTTGCTTGGATCGGTTGGCGAAAGAGTTGGTTTGATGAAATAGAGATGAGGTGAAAATAAGATGAATGGACTGACGTTACACGAATTGATCGTGATCTTCCAGATCGCTGTGATGACCGTTTTACCGATCTTTCTTTTCGCTGTCATCATTTGGTACTTGGCGGCGATCTTAAAAAGAATGAAAAACAAACAGTAAGAAACAATAACGGGAAATGCCTTGATGCGGTTTTCGATTTGTTTGAAATCTTCTATCTAGATCTTTCGTCATGGCATGCAGCCTTTTTTATTATATAAAATAAGGATGGCATACAGAGAAGCCACTCTGTTTTAAGGGCAGACTCGATCAGAAAGGATGCTTTTGATTTCTTGCTTATCCTTTTCGCAAGTGATCTGAGTTGAACTGCTGTCAGTCTTGACAGCTTCACCCTTCTTTCTTTTTTCCACAATCGTTTTGAACACGCAGGAGTTAAAGCGCTGAAGTGAAAAGTTTATTTCCACATTAAAATGCCCAAAAAGAAAAGTGGCAATTACTCTTACAAAACAAGAGGATTGTCGCTTTTTTGTATATCTTAAGTGGAATTTAGTGTTACAATAAGCATGAAAACAACAGGATCATCGTGATAAAGAATCCTTTTCAAGCATGATGAAAAAGTGGACCTTAGTCGAATTTTTGAAGAGTGTAGGACTAATTTCCACTTGTTAGGTATTGGGTCCGACAGCTGCCTGTTGTTTTTTTATTTTGTTTTCACGAACTTATCTTTTCAGTAGATATGGTTTTAGGATCACCTGATCCCGAAGGCATGCAGCTTTTCATAAAGATCGGGATACATGAATCTTGTGAGCTCGAGCGGGCTTCTGCCTCCCAAAGATTCCACCGGAGAGGAATCTACATGGCTCAGGACGAGATTCAATGCTTCTTGGCTACACAGGCCTAATGCTTTTAGATCCGTACGTTTAGGAAGGATGTAGCGCAGCTCGATATGTTTGTTTTCCAGAGCACCTTTCTGTCCAGACTGCATGGGATCACAGTAGTAGACCCGTGTTCTTCTGGTACCGTTCGCCCTGTTCTCCATCGCTTGGGCAGCTGAAAATTCAGCTCCTCTGTCCGTGAGAAGAACCTGGATATCTCTTTGAAACAGCAACTCACCAAGGATAGAATCCAACAGTTCAACACCTTTGAGCATGGAAAAAGAGGATTTCTCGGTGTGGTAGAGAGCAAAAAGAAGTCCGGATCTGACAAACTTAAAGGTCTGGATGAAAGGACCGTTCGACTCATCGTTATAGACCGTATCCATCTGGACAACAAAAGCATCCGGATTTTCAAGAAGAAAAGCTTTGTAGTCCTTATAGGTTCTGCCAATCAGATATTTCCTGTCAGCTCTTTTTTTATAGTTGGAAGCTTTCTTTTTAGGCAATTTTCGTGAGACCTGTCGGCGCAGATCCATCACGGTGATACCGGCAGCCTCACGGAATACATCGTGTTCGATGTAATTGTAAAGGGTCTTTTCAGAAATGCCCAGTTCCGGGTGATTGGAGACGATGTGATAAGGAGAATGTCCCTGCTTGAGCAAAGGGGCAATGATGGAAGCCATGGATCTAGCCTGCTGTATCGTCAGATTAACACCTTGTCTGGAGTCAATGAGGAGAGAACGATAGTCAAGGTGAGCCTCTTCCGGGATATATTGGAATTTGTCGAAACGGCAGTGGGACCAGTTGGAACAACCGTTACAGGCACCAGGGGAGCGATCACGGCGGGAACAATGGAAAGGGACATAGCGAGGGCAGTCCGGAACGCACAGCCGGCCAAAGAGGCAATTGCGGTAGTTGGTGCATTCAAGAGGCAGCTTGCACTTATGGGTGAGCTTGCGATGGAGCTTGATTTCTTTACCGATGGTCAAAGCGATAGC
>CALVGQ010000017.1 GCA_944327135.1 uncultured Erysipelotrichaceae bacterium
ACCCGAATCTTTTTCGAGTCGACCTCGCCCTTGGAAAGCAAGACAACCGTCTCCACGTGCATGGTTTGCGGAAACAGATCGAAGGGCTGAACCTGTTTGACCCAATAGCCTTCTGCTGAAAGTCGGGCACAATCTCTTGCCAAGGTCGCTGGGTTGCAGGAAACATACACGATTCGCATCGGCTCCATGGCAAGAAGAGCCGAAATCGTTGCCTCATCCAGTCCCTTGCGCGGCGGATCCACAATCGCTACATCAATTTTGGTTCCCGCCTTTGCTAATTGAGACGTACAAATTCCCGCATCGCCACAGATCCATTCGATATTCTCAACCCGATTTTGCTGAGCATTGATGCGGGCATCCGCAATAGCGGAGGCAACCACTTCAATTCCGATGACCTTTTTGGCATAACGAGAAGCAAAAATACCAATCGTACCGGTGCCGCAATACACATCCGCTACTGTTTCTTGTCCGGTCAAACCGGCACTTTCTATCACATAGCGATAAAGCCGCTGTGTCTGAATCGGATTGATCTGATAGAATGACTGACTGGAAATATTAAAACGCAGACCATCCAGTTCTTCCTGAATTTGCGGAGTTCCGTAGACTACTTTTTCCTGATCTCCTAAAATCACATTGTCTTTTCTGGTATTGATATTCACAACGATGCTTTGAATTTGACTAAACTGCTGAGCACAGCGCTGAATCAACAAATCAGAATGGGCAAATGGATAAGCTGAAACAATCAGAACAACCATGACCTGATTTGTCTGATGGGAGTGTTTCACTAAAAGGTGGCGGAACACATCTGCACACCCCAATTGTTCAATCTGATCTTTTAGAAAAGCAATGATCCGATTCTGAAGCGCTGTCTGGACCCAACAGGTCTGATAAGGAATCAGATCATGTGAATTTGTTCGATAAAATCCAACCTGGACCTGCTTCTTCTTTATGGCAACCGGTACTTGGACTTTATTGCGATAATGCCAAGGGTCTTCCATTCCAAGACATTCCTTGATCAGCGGTTCCAGATGGGCAATTCGCTGAAAGCAATCCACCACATGCTGCCGCTTTACCTCCAACTGGGCCGAATAATCCAAATGCTGCAGCTGACATCCTCCACAGCGTCCAAAAACACTGCATCGCGGAACAATTCGATGGGGGCTGCATGTCAGATGCTGTTCAACAAAACCATATCCATAGTTGCGCTTGATGGCTGTGATATGAACCACGACCTCTTCCTCAGGCAGCGCATTTTTCACGAAAAAGCAGAAGCCTTCATAACGAACTACTCCCAGACCGTTTTCAGCCAGCCCCGTACATTTTCCAATAAATCGATCATTTTTCTTCATCATCGTAAAAAGGGACGGCTCCCTATTCTTCACCGTCCTCTGTATTTTCTTCTGTTGTTTCCTGTTCCTGACCTCCCACAGTCATCTCACTGTCATCCGGGGTTGGCGTTGGGTTATTTTTCGCCTCGGCCTCCTCCCGCAGCTGTTGCGCTAATTCAGGATCCTTGGCTTCTGAGACCACCTGAACCATGAACTGATCCATCGATGAAGATTTGGAAGCAATCACATAGCTGAATGCCTCCGAGTCTCGGTTTTCTTTGAGATTGTAGGCATGAATTTCAAGGTCATACATCTTCATGTTATCATGCTGAGAAAAGTATACGGATTCGCTTAAAATCGAAGTGACTTTTTGATAGGCTTCCTCTGCCAAGGCTTTCAAAGATTCCGCATCCTTTGAATCTTCCGTATCCAGATAGATTCGCAACGTAGCAGTCTTTAAAACCGTTTCAACCTCTTCAACTCCGTTAAGCGCACTTAAGCTGGATTCAATCTGATTAAGATCTTCCGTGGTAATTGCCGGATCCAAATCATTTTTAAATCGATCCCCTGTTATCGGGGTCCCAGTTTTCATGCTGTCCGAAAGCAGGATCATCCCAAGAACAAGAAAAGGGATCGCAATAATAATCAAACCAGCGATAATGATCTTGGTTGCCGTATCCATCTTTGTCTTTTTCTTGGCCACTGTTTTTTGGGCCTTCTTTTTTTGTGACATCAAATCACTCCTTATACGCTGTTCTTATTCTACCAAGATTTATTGAAAAAAACAAATCTTCTATCCGCTTATTTCCTTGTTTATCAATATTTTCTTTCGATAATGAAACAAAAGAAGCAAAACAAATGTACAAATTGAAATTAAACCTCCTGATATTAAGCCAGGCGGAATATACGATAATTCAACTCTGTGCTCGCCTTCTTCCAGAATAAAACCAACAAAACCTAAATTTACTTTTTCATAATCTCTAATGACCCCATCAATTTTTAAAGTCCATCCTGTACTATAAGGAACACTTGTTACCACCCATTTTTTTTCATTTAAGTCAATGGTCCCGCTAATGCTGCTCTCTGTCCACGTTACATTTTGAAACGATTCATCAACTGTTTTTTCATACCATTGATCATACCAATTTAAATCATCGTAATAAATTTCATAAGGAACCTTTAATTCAAATTCAAATGTAGCTGCACCTTGCGGAATTTCCACTCCAAAATAAGAAACCTCATACTGCCTTACTCCTTCTTTAAGAACTGTACCGTCCGCTGCTTTAAAGCTGTAAGGCGAACGGATATTAACATCAATTCGATCCCCAAATTGAATATAAAGATACCCTCCCTCATATTGACTGACATCAATAGATTGAACTGACAATTCTGCAGGTTTTATCAATTTTAAATTTCCTGGATACTCATAGGTCTGCTGATCACTTTTTTCAAGAATAACATAGTCATTCAATAAATAATCTTGTTGGAGCATTTTTTGTGAAGAAAACACTTGACTGCTTAATGTTTTATCTACGGCATAGCCAAACGGCAAAACATAATCATTAATATAAATATCCGTATCCTGTATTGTCGTAAGATAGTGATATCCATATGGAGGATAGTCAACATAATCCAAGGTATTGTTTGTATTATAATTCACTTCTTCGCCTGCATGAGTAAACCAATATTTACTTCCTAAAAGATTGGTTAACTGCCATTTCCCTCTTTGTGGATAAAAAATATTTTTCCCTACCGGAATAAAACGAAGATTCACATAGTCAATCATTTCATAATTATAAACAGAATGATAATTATTGAACGAATGATACCCATAATTATAGGCATCATTGATTGAAACAAACTGCAATGACCCCAAATCAATACGGTAAAAACTGTCATCCTGACTTTTAATGAAATCAATCACTTCTGAATCTGTGACTGCATACTCCTGAAGCTGCTCTTCTGTCATTAAATCAAGATACCATCCATCATTTTTTAACAAATTAAAAACGGAAAAACCAACTTCAAAGCATAAAATAACTGAAAGCAGAACAGAAAATCTTTTAGATGAACTGATAAAAGCAAAACAATAAGCAATAGAAAGGAATACCTCACAAAAAACATTTCTGCTTAAAATTCTCCATCCCCATTCTTCTGGACAAAGATTAAATTTATATGTAATAAAAAAACAGATCAAAATAAAGGATAAAAGCCCCATTGCTGAAAAAATATAAACCTTATTCGGAACTTCTTTTCTATGTTGAATCATTATTCCTATCAACAAAACGTTGATTAATACAAGATTTATCATCCATCGAGTCTCATAGTTTTGATTAAACAAAACATAAAACATAGGAAACATCGCAAAAATAAAATAACAACCATAAAAAAGAATCATTGATATCTTAATTTTCTTATCTTTTATCCAAAACAGGGGAAGGAAAAGAAATGGCGTAAGTAAAAAAGTATAATTGCACATTCCTCCGCCCCAACTGATTCCTTCATCAACACTGGTACTGATAAAATAATTGACATTTTCTCTCCAATCATTGACTGGGTTAATAAAAGACGTTAAAAAACGAAAAAGATTTGATTTTCCGATTGTATTAAATCCAAAAATCAATTCGGATGATCTTGGATTATTCTGCAACAACAAAAACGTAGGGATCAAGGTAACCATGCATAACAATAATCCTGCTAAAAACACAGTTAGAAATTTTCCGGCTTTGATCAGTGTTTTTTTTATGGTAATAGAATCAGTAACAACAAAAAAACGAATTAAGGTATACAAAAACAGAAAAGGTATAAATAAGTATAAAAAATAATAATCAATAATCCCTATTGCACCTATAGTCAAGGATAAGCCAAGTGTTTTATCTTCTTGTAAAAATTTTTCAGCAAAAAACAATCCCAAGGGATAGAAGATCACCGCATCCAGCATATGGTAATGCCGCCAATTAAATAAAATAAACGCACTAAAAGTAAAGGCCAAAGCCCCTGCCGCACTTCCTGTTTTATGATTTGTGACCTTCATTAACCATCCATATGTAAACAAAATACAAAGAACAGATTTCAGCCAAGTTAAAGTAAGAAAAAAAGGTAAAATTAAATCTCGGCTTGGCAAAAGCATTGTTAGCCAGTAAAAAGGAGATCCTATCAAATAATAGGTCTGAGATGCAAAATAATTATTTCCCAAAAAGTTAGACCAATCCCAAAAAGGAAGAGTCCCAGAATGAATACGATCCCAACCTTGAATATAGAATTTTAAATTTTGATCCAGCGTATCACCTAAAAACATGAAAAGATGATGATTGCAAAGAATAAAATAAATAAATACTGCACTTGTTACTAACAATGCAAAAAACAGCCAGCGATGCTCATTAATTAATTTTTTCATATTCATAATCATACTAGTATTTCTTCTTAATAATGTATACTGGCCGATGCTTTGTTTCCATATACGTTTTTGCCAGATATTCTCCCATTACACCTAAAACTAATAATTGAATGCCCCCAATCAAAGTAATAACGACAATCAAGGACGGATAGCCGGCGACTGGATCTCCAAAAAGAATTGCTTTAATTGCGATGTACAGCATAAACAAAAAACCGACGCAAGACATCAGAAATCCAACTATTGTTGCCAAACGAAGCGGAAAAGTTGTAAAAGCTACGATTCCCTCAATGGCATATTTAAACAATTTCCAAAAACTCCATTTCGTTTCTCCAGCCACTCGCTCGACATTCTCAAAATCCAAGTATTTGGTATTAAACCCAACCCAAGTAAAAATACCCTTGGAAAACCGATGTACTTCCGGCATACTCAGAATGGCATCCACCATTTCCCGCCGCATCATTCGATAATCCCGTGCTCCATCGACAATTTCCACTTCCGTCATTTTATTGATCATCTTATAAAATTTACGGGCAAAAAAACTTCGAATCGGCGGTTCCCCCTTGCGGTCAACACGATAGGTAGCGACACTGTCATAACCCTCTTCCGTGATCAAACGAACCATCTCCGGAAGAAGATACGGCGGATCTTGCAAATCTGCATCCATTATGACCACCAAATCTCCGCTGGATTCTCTCATGCCTGCCAGCATGGCAGCTTCTTTACCAAAATTTCGGCTGAAATCTAAAATAAAAACATGCTCATCCTTTTCTTTTAATTCTTTCAATTCCTCCAACGTCTTATCCTTAGATCCGTCATTGACAAAAAGCAATTCATAGTCACAGGGACATTTTTGAATATGTTGAATCGCCTCTTTGTAAAACAGATGAGTGACCCCTTCTTCGTTATAGCATGGAACAATGATTGAAAGTTTCATAAAAAACACCTCTGGTTTAAGTATATCATTTTTTTAAGTTTTCTTCTTTCCGAATGCAAAAACTTTAATAAACAAATAAGTAATCGGAATCCCAATAATCGCTGCAAAACAATACGCCAGCAGTTTTGGTCCATGCAACACATTATAAATTACTAAAACGACAAGATTTTGAATGATAAAGTTCGGAATATAAGAAAGGCAGAATCGAATATATTTCATGAAGCCTAACCGCTCTTTGAACGAAATCCAGCTATTGAGCAGATAAGAGATCGTCAGCGAAGTGACATAACCAACGATAAAGGCTAGATTAGCATTCTCAATAAACATAGAGTAAAGAGTGGCAAACAATACCCCATTAAAAGTATTGATCACGCCGACTACTAAAAAAAGAAGAAAGGATCGATCCAAAAACATTTTGATTAATTTGCTTTTCCAGCCTGGCTGGTATTGGTCCCAAGGGATGATTTGATCTTTCTTGACAATAAATGCCTTCTTTGCCAGCTTGGCTAATGGAGCATCCGAAAGGGAATCTGAATAAAACTGATCGATTTCTCCTTCCGGATAAATTTCATAGAATCGTGCTACTTTTCTTTCACCATGGCAGTTGATCCCATCAGTATGGACTCCTGTTTTTTTATCAATTCTGGAAGCGATGGCTTCAACTTGAAGCCTTTTGCAGGCTGCCTGAATAAGAAATTCTGGAGAAGCCGAAATAATCAAATCATCGGTCTGTTTCTGATTTAAATAGAAAGGCTTGATTTTTTTTAAATTTTGATTCCAAAAATCATTGATCCAAGAATCAAGATCATCGATTTCATTTAAAATTTGATAAACAGATTCCTTAAATGTTTCTTTTTTTATCATTCCTAGTGCATATTTTACAAAGTGCCATCCTTGAGATGGTACAAAATGTATCAATGTCTTCTTTCGATGCAGACAATATTTATAAAAATCAACTGTGCTATCTCCATCATAAATGGTGCCATCAAAATCATAGACATTCATAGACTCTCTCCTCTTCACTCATTCAAATATAACGGTTTTATCTGTAATTTCATAGTAAACCTTAAACATATAATGTTCCCAAGAATCTTCATTAGTAAAATTCCCATGTGTAGAAAAACGATATTTAGGCAGCACAATGAGTTCTTCTTCATTTTCTTTCAACTGATCATAAATTGCTTCGCGTTGTCTTGCTGTTTCGATATTAGGGATCAAATATCTTAAATGGCCACCATAGAAATAAAGCGATGCAACAAGAAGCGGGATAACGATTTTTTTATTGAGAATGGGTTCTAAAATAACACTTACCGTCACCATCATAAAAAATATTGCGGTGTAAGAAACCCGTGAAACCGCACCTCCAATCGGGATCAAAGCCAAAAGGGAACAAGCGCTACATAAAAACAAAACAAACAAAATAAAATTTTATTTCCAGCACAGATAAAAAACATCCACAATAAAAAGAACGATCACGATCCAATAATAGATAAGCACCACCAGCAAGGACTGATTCATTCCCTGATTCCACTGATAAAAATCCAGCGGCATGATAAAACGGCAAATTCCTTCCATTGTATATAACCAGTTTTGGTCCGCCAAGCTATATAACAGGATAAAACAAAGTAATGGAATCAAAATTATTCCATTAATCAAGAATATTTTTTTATTTTTATGATATAGCCGATACAAAAGACACCCTATAAGAAGCGCCGGAAGCAATGTCGACAAGAAAAATTGATATTGAACAAAGGAAAAAGTCCCCGTACACAAATTTCTAAGCAAAGAAGTATTTCCAAAATCCGCACTTCGATTCCATGTTCCCGGCGAAAGCACTTGGATCAAATTCGCAATCAAAAGCGACAGCAAACCCAGTTTTCTAGCTTTGGTCCAGTAGTCTTTCTTGGGTTCGACCCAAGTATAATAAACTCCAATCAATAAGGTAATAAAGGAGGTTGTGATAGAAATGTTCTCTGCCGTAGATCCTAAATAAACTGAAAGCAAGACACGCAAAAGCAAAACCAACCATGTCTCTTTCTTTTTTTGAGGAAAAAGGTAATGACCAAAATGCAGTAGCAGAAAAGTGACTGGCCAAGCATAAAAGATCGTCCCAGTAATCCAGTAAAGATCTTCATCCATGACCGCCGGAGAAATCATTGAAAATAGCAAAATTAAAACAATGGCAATCCTTGCCGCACTTTTCCCCTGAAGAGAATGATCATGGCTGAATATTTTGGCCGCTAAAAGAACCTGCGCAGTAATCATAACAGGACTTAATAGCTTAAACAGTGCTGTACCAAATGAGAGAACAAAACAAGTTAGAAATACTGTAACATATCGTGCTCCAAGACTTAAATAATCATAGTAAGTGGTTTCTGCCATTTGAAAAAGATTAACAATCCGTTCCTGCGGCAAAATAAAATTGAACGCGCTTCGCATAGAATAGCGAAAATCATCTGCCATTAATGTTACAGACTGTGTGGTATAAAGCAGATATAGAAAAAAGAAAAGGACCGGAAGCCAGAGCATCCAGTTGATTTTCTTCCATTGCCAAAACCGCTCACTCATCTTCTTCTCCACTCAGCACTTCATTCAGCTGATATTGAGTCAGATTATCTGTAAAAATCCCTTTGTAGCCTGCTTCAATATAATCCTTGGCCTCTTCCAGATCGTTGATCGTATGCAAATATACTCCCATTTCCTGTTTCATCGTTCGATCGTTGTTGATCAAGCGCCGTATTTCTTCAGTAATCAAAGCCTGATCCCCAAGCAAATTGCTTACAATGACATCGATCCCATTTTTCTGTGCAAATTCCAAGGCCTCTTTAGCACTGGTATTTTCAAAATTTTTATATAACGTATAAATATAGTTTTCAAAGTGGTAAAGTTGATCTAAGCCTTTAAAATGTTCTTCATAATAAATTTGCGGAATAACTCGCTGCAGCAGGCTTTCCTCTTCAGCCTTAAACTGATCGATCAGGATCTGGTTCCGCTTCATTAGCTCATCGATTTCAAATATAGCATCAATTCCGGTTTCTTCATCATAATCCAGGTCTTTTCCCCAGTCCAAAACGACATAAATATCCGGATACTCTTTCATGATCTCAATTAAGTCCAAAGAAGACAGCGGCGTATATTTTCCGTAAATCTTCTGACTCATAAATTCATCATAGGACATTGCAGAACGATCTGCATTCTGCTGACCAAGACGAACCTCCTTATGTTCCAGCCAACCATGGGTCAAAACCAGCTTACCATCACTCGTCAAAGCAAGATCTACCTCAAAAATCCGGGTCCCCTGCTCATATTGGCTTTTAAACGCTTCCAAGGAATTCGTATAGTCTAAACCGTCTACTCCGCCTAATCCATGAGCAACCAGACTATAGTTGTTGAACCACATTTGAGAAACCAGTTCTTCCTTCCTTTTTCGCTCTGTCTTGATATTATAAGAAACCACCAATGTCATGATGACCTCTGCAGCAAGAACGGCAGCTAAAATTCTTTTCAAACGCTTCATTGATAATCTCCTTTAACTCTCTTCTCAAAATCAGAAGTTCCAAAATAATTTTGTTTTAATACCTTTTGGTAAAGATCCAATTTTTCAATAATTTCAGCATTTTTTTGTTCCACATAGGAAGTATCTGCTTCCTCATTAAAAATTTCATAAATGCTATTGTTTTCATAAATAAGATTATTATCCTGCCAGGAACTGCGTTTTCCGTAAACAATGATATTTTCTTCATCATTAAAAATATCATTGCCTACAGTATAAGTAGGATCATAGTCAAGATCAAACAAATTCGCAATCGTCGGAAATACCTCAAACTGACTGCATGGATTATCAATGATTTCCGCATCCTCCATTCCTGGGGTCCAAATCAACAAAGGAACATTATGGATCCGGTGAAAATCTCCGGCATAATCTGAATAATAGGACCAGATGATATCATGATACATCCCGTAGGAATAATGATCCCCAAATAAGACAAATACCGTGTCCTCAAGAATCCCCGCCTCTTCAAACCGCTCCATCATTAATCCGATTCCCTGATCCAGATCCATTGCAGCGGCCAAATAATACTGAACCTGACTGTCTGCCTCCACAATTTCTTTCACTTTTTCATAATTTTCCTGCAGCCCGGTACGATTGTCATCATAGGGGGTATGGGTCGAGACCGTAATCAGATAGGCCAAAAAAGGCTGCTGACTCTGTTGGGTTTCATTGAGAATCAGGGTTGAGGATCGATCAAACAAATCCACATCTTTGGCCCAATTGTACCCAAAATTCGATGGGACTTCAATTCCAAGCTCTTCAGAATCATAAAAGTGATCATACCCTAAAGCCTCATGGAACTGATAGCGGTTATAAAAGGAACCGATGCTGTTATGAAAAGAGTTAGCAGTATAGCCTTTATTTTTAAATAAGTTCGCTAATGACTGCGGAAAAACATTATCCGAAAATTCATAGGCAGTGTTTCCAAAATCCAATGACGGGACTAAATCTGTATTCACAGCAAATTCTGCGTCAATCGTTGTCGATGGAAATGTTGGTGAATAATAATTAGAAAAATAATAGCCTGTTGTCTTCATCTTATACAAATTTGGCGTAATTTCTTCATGAATTCCCCATGGATTGAAACTTTCCGCTAAGATCAGCACAAGGTTTTTTCCTTCAAAAATGCCTGTTTTTTCATTGGTCTGCTGTTCTCTTGGATGATTATCAAAATAAAGATTGATTTCTTCTACCTCATCCTGATCTCGAAGGTTTAAAGAATTCTTTATTATACGAAACAAATCCCGCTGAGAATAAGCATAAACACCAAATCTTTCCATGGCAGTTTCTTTATTATACAGCGTTGAATAAAGATAATCATCTGTCAAATAAAGCTGAGTTGGATCTTCCATCTGGTTGACAAATGTGAATTTAATGCCGGCAATAAGCAGCAAGCCCGCGAAAATAAAGCACAAGGTGCCTTTCCAGCTTCTTTTTTCTTCTGTTGGAAGAAAAAACAAAACAAAAGAGTAGAACAAAGCCACACCATAATAAACCAGATATCGGAATTCAAACGCTTTGGCCGTTTCTCCTTTTACCACAAAAAATTCGCGAATATTGGAAAGTCGGGTAAAAGAATAAAAATCATTAAAGAAACTATGATACATCGTTTGAGTAAAAGCCAAAGTAGCCATAAAGAAAACTGCCAAGGTTAAATAAATATGCCGATTGCGTCTTTTCTTAAACAGCAAGGCCAACGAGCCAATCAGCATTCCATAAACAAAAGAAAACGCCATCGCACGAGGAGAAATTAGTCTCATCGAATGGAAAAAACGAAGCAATGCATCAAAGACAACGCAAACTCCGCCCATCAACAAAATTGAAATCCAATTGATCATCTTTTCTTTCATGAACAGCCTCATTTCTTTTCAAAACAACCTCATTATACCATAGCCCTATTGTTTTTAATTCTTAAATTCATCTGAATCTTTTTGAACTTTTTTACTGAAATTGACAATTAAAACAATTCCTAAGCAAAAAATGCTGATCATCAAGCCTAACTTTAATCCCGGCGGAAAATAACTCATTTCAATTCGAATCGTTCCTGCCTCAGACCAAAAACCAATAAAACCAAGGTTGACTTTCTCCGTTTGGATTCGCTTTCCATTCACCGTTACGGTCCACCCCTCATCATAAGGAACGCTCGTTGTGATCCAGCCTGCTTCTTCCAAAATAATGGTTCCGGAAATCGAATTATCATCGAATTGGACTTCTTTCGCACTGGATGCATGGAGTTCTGCATACCAATCTTCAAACCAATCCATTGAATCTGCATAGATATCAAAATCCTTGGCTGAATCCAGTTCGAAAAACGCTGCATTTTCAGGAATTTTGATCATGGTATACCCCATTTCATGAGTCAGCATTCCTTCGGCAAGAATCTTTTCCTGATCATCCAAAAAGCAATAATAGCGATATCGATTGCGGTCAAACTCCAAGATCAGCATGCCATTTTGCCAATCTGTTAAAGCAAAACGATCTTGGTTTTCTTCCAGCGGGCTCAACCGCTGCATGGTAGATAAAGTTTCCGCTGAATTCTCCCCATTTTTTTCTAAAACAACATGGTCCAGCAAAAGCAAATCCTGCTGCAATTGTGATTGAGCAAGAAATGTTTCCTTTGCGATAGTTTTCTTGACTCCATATGCAAAGGATAGTGGATATTGATTTTCATAGATGTCGATGCCATCTATGGTCTGCCAGTAAGTATACCCATATGGCGGAAGATCCGTATAACCATAGCTGAGTTCATTTCGATAATCTGCTGTGATGCCTCCATAGGAAAACCAATATTTCGAACCTAACAGCGTTTTCAACAATGTTTTCCCTTTCTGAGAGTAGAAGATCCACGAGTTTTGCGTATTAAAACGGCCTAGGATAAAATCTGATTGTCGATAATTGTAGACAGAATGATACCCATTGAAGGATAGATAGCGTTTTGCCAAGGCATCATTATAGGACAGCGGATTCAAGGTAGCGATGTCAATGCGATAAAATCCTGAATCTTTTTCTTTAATTGAGGCAATCACTTCATCGTCAAACAGATGCAGCGAATCCAAAGTTTCCTGATCCATCGGATGGTTCGTTTCATCTAAATTATAAAAACAGTTATAAAAGCTGAAAGCGACCTCGCACAAAACCAAAGTTATGACTCCGAATCGAAATCCTCTTTCCGTCAGTTTCTGACGGAAGATGAATAGAAAACTGTAAAGAAGGACAAAACAGCTTAGAACAAGGACATTTCTTTTCAAAATATCGATTTCCCAAAATTCATAGACCCATTGCATTTTCCAGGAAAGAAGAAAGCTTCCTGACAGGGCAAGGATGACTCCTGCTGCCGCCAAGATGAACCAACGCCTGGAAATCTGTGCTCGCTTTGCAATCACAAAAGCTGCCATAAAGGCATTCATCAGTGGAAAAACAAGCATCCAGCGAGATTCATAATTCTGATTGAAAAGAACGTAAAACATCGGAAAAATCGCAAAAATCCCATAAATTCCATAAAGGACAAGAATACCGATCTTTTCTCGTGATTTTTTGATTCCCATCAAAGGAATGATTAAAAAAGCGCTCAGAATCAAAGAATAATTGGTCATTCCACCACACCAGCCAATTCCTTCATCCACCGCAGTGCTCACGAAAAAATTGGCATTTTGCCGCCAGTCATTCACAGGATTCAAAAAAGAAGTCAAAAATCGAAATAAATTTGTTTTTCCAATGGTATTTAGTCCAAACGCAAAATCGGCTGAACGTGGATTCCCCTGAAGCGCATAGAAAGAGGGAAGCAAAGTCAAAGCTGAAATCCCAATACCTAAAAAAACCGCCATCAAAAAGAGCGTTCCTTTTTTTAACATTGCGCTCAATTGAATTCTTGTCTGAAGGACACAATACCGAATCAAAGCATACAAACAAAGAAAGGGAAGAAAAAGATAAAGAAAATAATAACTGACAATGCCCAGCATCCCTAAGCTCAGCGACAATCCGAACCAGCGTTTTCCCTTTAAAAAGGACTCTGTAAAATAAAGGACCAACGGCATGAACAAGACGGCATCCAGCATGTGATTATTCGTATAGTTGATAAGAACAAATCCGCTGAAGGTGACAATCAAGGCACCACAGGCTGCCCCCAAGTCTGAATGCGTGGCTTTATACAGCCAAAGATAGCTAAAAAACACACAGCAAAGAGATTTCAAAATATTCAAACTTAAAAAGGTATAGGGAATCCATTCTTTAGCTGGAACCAACATCGCCAGCCAGAAAAATGGAGAACCTAGAAAATAAAAAGTACTGGCACCAAAATAATTATTCCCAAGGAAATTCGACCAATCCCAGAAGGGCAAACTTCCCTCTTTCAGCCGACACCAGGCCTGGATATACATTTTAACTTGCTGCTCAAAGCTATCTCCCGCAAAAATAAACAGATGATCGTTAAATAAGATAAAGGGAAGAAAAACAAGGAAAACGATCCCTATCGCAGCCATTAAACAACGATGATGTTTCAGTCTTTGTCTATTCATTCTTTTAATCTCCATAATTAGTCTCATTTTACCACTGATGACAAAGAGAATTCAATCACCTGCTCCCATTAACTCGATTAGGACAAAGAAATCGTTTCATGATATACTGATAAAGGTGATCAAAATGCAAAAATTCAAACACTATTGTGTCGAAAATAAAAACCTGCTCATCTGCCTCACGCTCATCATGTTGCTGGCCTTTGGGGTTTATCTGACTGGCCAACAGCGTTTTCTGCTAGGCTATGATTATCAGTATCAGCATCTTTATTTCTATCAGGATTTTCATCGCCTGATTTCCTCAGGTCAAATGCCCTTTTGGTCCAATAACCTTTTTTTAGGGACCAACTTCTGGGGAAGTAAATCTTATTATATTTTAGGTGATCCGTTTGCATATATTACCTTGCTATTTAAAAGCAGTGATCTAGTCAACGCACTTTTTCTGACTTACCTGTTAAAATTCATCACTGCCGCTCTTCTATTTAATCATTTGTTATTTAAAATGAATATCAAAAAAGAAGTTCGGTTTATTCCTGTGCTGCTTTATACCTTTTGCGGATGGGCAACTTTGTTTTGTGAACACCCCATGTTTCTTGTCTGGCATACCTTTCTTCCATTGCTGCTCATTGGCATTGAAAATGTTTTGCAAAAAAGAAAAGTTGCAACTTTTATCTTCGGGGTTTTTCTATGCCTGATTTCCAACTATTATTTTTTCTGGACAACGTCTGTCTTTCTGACCTTTTATTGGACAATCCGTTACTACCAAACAAAGCAGTTCCATCTCAAACAGTATTTTTTCGATACCTTGAAACTGATCGGATTCTATCTCATCGGCGTACTGATGGGGATGATCCTGATCCTTCCATCGATTCTGCATCTTTTGCAAAATGCCCGGGTCGCATCTGAATCAGTCATCTCCAAAAAATGGAATCCAATCATTATTTACCTAGATATGATCGTCAAAGCATTGATTGCCCCCTACCAAGTTAGTGAACTAGGACAGATGCTCTTTAACACTACTGACTACGCCACAAATCAGCTTTCGCTCTATAGCAGCGTTCTTACGATCCTGCTTCTTCCGCAATGCTTTTTCGTCTTAAAAGGAAAACAGCGAAAAGGTTCGGTTGCACTCTTACTGATCCTTTCTCTTCTGCTGATAACTCCCTATGGCGCAAGCTTAATGCATGGATTTAAAGAACCCACTTTTCGCTGGACGCTTTTGATGATCACCTGTATGATCTTAATTGCTGCTCAAATTTTAAATCAAATAGAAAAAATTAATAAAAAATGCCTCCTTGTCAGTTTGGCAATGATTCTTTTGGCAGTTTTTGGACTGCGTTATGCGGCGCGTCTATATTATGATGCCATCTGGGATCATTTAAAGCCCGAATATAATGGACTTTTGCTTGCAGCTGGATTTAGTATTCTTTATACGATCTTGATTTTAAGAAGACCCAGCCGCGGGACGAAAGTTTTCTTTAGTTTCCTGCTTATTTCCGAAATTTCTTGGGGAGCCTATCAAACCCTTCATCGTTATCCGGATTTTGAAAATTATGATTATGAGCATATTCTTTCCTCTGAAGCCATTGATACGATCAAAAGCTATGAAGAGGAGAATTCATTTTATCGGATCTATGTTCCTTATATGGATACCAAAGCAGCAATGCCGCACAATATTAATCTTTACTACGATTACAAAGGTGGATACACTTATGACAGTCTTTATCAATTTACACTTAGTCCGTTTATTTACAACACGCTTAAAATCTCTCCTACCAGCTGGCAGATCAATATCCAAGATGTAGAATTGCTAAAAAGGCTTAATTTTAAATATTTTTTAGTGAAGAATTCCGAATTCTATCTAGGAAAGCCGCAATGGAATCCCAATACCTACAATTTAGAAGAGCATGAAGAATTTAAATTGTTGGCCGAAGTCGATGGTTACCTCATTTATGAAGCGACCGATGCAGTTCCATTTGCTTTAGATCTTTCTTTGATGACAGACAACCATCTCATTGGAACAGTCAATCAATCCTCAGAGGGCATCGTCTATTTGACCATCGCTTATGATCAAGGATGGTCAGTAAAAGTCAATGGAATAAAGCAAGAAGTATTGAATG
This sequence comes from uncultured Erysipelotrichaceae bacterium, assembly GCA_944327135.1. Lineage (GTDB taxonomy): Bacteria > Bacillota_I > Bacilli_A > Erysipelotrichales > Erysipelotrichaceae > CALVGQ01. The sequence goes on from CALVGQ010000017.1 coordinate 15,844, forward strand.
TCAACGGAGGGTTCATCGGAATAGAGGCAGAAGTCGGCGATGAAATTGAACTCAGTTTCATTCCGAATGGATTCATTCCAGGCAGCATCATGACTACCGTCGGATTCGTGATTTTTCTTTACATCTATTTAAAAGAACGAAAATAAAGCTAAGGGGAAAGGATAGGGATTTATTTGCTTTTTAATAGTCTTGAATTTTTATTTGTGTTTTTTCCATGGTTTCTTTGTTTTACATTTTTCTTCAAGAAACGCTCCATTCAAAATGGGATTCTTTTGCTTTTCTCTTTATTCTTTTATGCCTGGGGAGAACCAAAAAATCTAATTCTCATGATCTTCATGATTTTAGTTTCCTATGTTTCTGCTTTGCTGATCGAACACGTTCATAAAAGAAAAAAAGTCATTCTTGTCCTTTATATTGGTATTGCTTTAGGCCTTTTAGGATATTTTAAATATTTAAATTTTTTAATTGATATTCTTAGCACATTATTTTCATCTAACTTAGAATTAAAAACAATTCTTTTACCCATTGGAATCAGCTTTTATACGTTTCAATGCATGTCTTATGTGATCGATGTCTACCGAAACCATTGTTCTGCACAAAAAAATCTGCTTATTTTTGCCAGCTATGTTGCTCTTTTCCCGCAATTGATTGCTGGTCCTATTGTTCGTTACACCACTGTAGAAAGAGAAATGATTTTCCGGAAAACCAGCCATGAGGGATTCATCGAAGGATTCAATCGTTTTACCATTGGCTTAGGAAAAAAGGTGCTTTTAGCTAATAACCTCGCCTTGATTGCCGATTCTATCTTTGATTCCAACATTCATTTAATTCCGGTCAACGTTGCCTGGGTTGGAGCAATCAGTTATGCAATGCAGATTTATTTCGATTTTAGCGGATACAGCGATATGGCCATTGGAATAGGAAGAATGTTAGGTTTTCATTTTCTTGAAAATTTTGATGAACCCTATCTTTCTCGTTCAATTACTGAATTTTGGCGTCGATGGCATATTTCTCTTGGGACCTGGTTCCGCGATTATGTCTATATTCCATTAGGAGGAAACCGTGTTTCTTTCCCACGATGGATCCTCAATATCTTGATTGTCTGGAGTTTGACCGGATTATGGCATGGTGCAAGCTGGAATTTCATTTTTTGGGGCCTGTATTTTGCCTTGCTGCTAATCATTGAAAAAATGATTCTGTACCCGTATTTATACCGTCATTCCTTTTTTTCTCATGTTTATGCCTTATTTTTTATTTTAATCGGTTGGGTTCTCTTTCGAACCGAAAATTTAATAGATTGCTTTTACTATTGGATTGCAATGATTGATTTCCGCCATTTAGGGAATGTCGCCAGCTTGATCAAATACAGTTTCTTCGAAAATTTGCCCTTTTTTTTGGCAGGGTTGTTTTTCTGCCTCCCTTCCAAATGGTTCAGCTCCATAAAAAAAATTCCATTTTTCTTTCTTTGGAAAGATCTTTGTCTGACCCTGTTATTCCTTTTATGCATTCTCTTCATTGTCAATGAATCTTACAGTCCATTTATTTATTTTCGGTTTTAAAAGAGGAGATCACTATGAAAAGAATTTCAATCTTATTCATTACTTATTGTTTATTTACCGGAGGAGTCCTCTATTCTGCCTTTCTTGATCGCTTTCAGCCTGAAGAAACTACGGTTGAAAATCGTGAACTAAAGACCCTGAAAGCTTTTATTATGAAAGACGGAAACTGGAATTCCTTCCAGACTGGTTCCTTTCAAAATCAATTTCAAAGACTAGTGAACGATCAGTTTCCGATGCGTAATACATTCCTAAAAGTAAAATTAAAATTAGAAGCCCTCCATTCATCGCTCATTGCAGAAATGGTTGGAAATAATGAACGTCCGATTCTATTTAAAAATGGGGATTTTTATCAAATTAACAATACAGGTTACTATGTTAGTGCTCCATTATCTTCTAATGAAACCCGAGATCAACTCTTCGAAAACCGTCTATGGAATTTTGAAGAGATCTATAAAAAATATGGAAACGAAATCAAATTATATATTTATAAACCTACTCTCGCTGATGAGACTGATTGGTTTGACGAAACCTTTATCTATCCATCTGAGGGTGAAAGATTCTTTTTACGAATGAAAGATCAGCTGGAAAATAAATATAGAGTTCAGGAACAAGATTTCGATTCCATCGAAGATTATATGCTTCAACATTTTAAAACAGATCACCATTGGAATGATCTAGGCGCCTATCAGGGCTATTCCGATATCATTACAATGATTCAACAGGATTTCCCATCAATTGCTGACCCTTATCCTATCCGAAGCCGCTCTTGCTATGCTTTTCCGTTTTATGGAAGCCTATCCATGAAAACGATGGGAATTTATGGATCAGATCAGTTCTGTGATTACCAGCTTGAGGAAGACAACAAAATCGAAGTGTGGGTAGATGGTCTTGAACAAAAACCGGGTCTAGAAGAAAAAATTCTGCTGGAGGACCTCGATGATATTTATATTTATGAAGCCTATCATGGTACAAATTACAGTCTGATTGAATATACCAATCATTCTATTCCGGATGGTCTTTCGATTTTGATTCTTGCCGATTCTTTTTCGAATTCGATCAACGATGATTTAGCTCTTCATTTTAAAAATACAACCATTGTTGATCCACGGGCATGGACGACTGAAGAAGATCCTATGAACACTCATTTTTCATTAGATGAATTTATTGCTACCCATAAGGTGGATATCATTTTATGGTTGCAATACTATGAAAGTCTTTATTTTGATAGCAGAATGTATATGCATATTGATCTTCAGTATTAAAAAGAAAATTTTATTCTTTTAAAATCAAATGCTTTTTCTCTTTATCTGAATGTTCTTATAAAGAATTTTAGACATATATTTCTATCATAACCATTAAGAATGCAAAAAAAGATGTCAGAGGTTGAGAACTTAATATATACTCAAATTCCAGCATCTTTTTTACTTTGATTTCTTTTAATCTTAAAACATTTTTTACCAAGTATCTTCTTCAAGTCATAGCCTAAATTCATAAAGATCATAAAATCCCTTGATTTAGATCAGCTTTCGTTTAAAAATAATTCATTGTCTTCCTTGGTTTGTCTGAATATATTCTTGAATAAAATAAAGCGGGCGCTGCTTTGTCTCATTAAAAATCCGTCCCAGATATTCTCCTATGACACCCAAAAAAATCAGCTGCAAACTGCCAAAGAAGAGCATCACGCACATCATAGAAGCCCAGCCTGGCTGTAAAGAAGGATTATGAGTAAATGCCATGACCAATACGTAGATTAAGTATAAAACTGCAATCACAGCAGTGAATATTCCCGCATAAGTTGCCCAGCGCAGCGGAGCAGTAGTAAATGAGGTCAGCCCTTCAATTGCATAATTGATCATCGTTTTATAATTGTATTTTGTTTTTCCGGCTACCCGAGCTTCTCGCTCAAATTCAATCTCCGTCGTTGGAAAACCTACCCAGCAAAAAAGTCCGCGGGCAAACCGATGCGTTTCCCGAAGCTTCTTAAAGGCTTCGACAGCTCTTCTGGACACCAGTCGGTAGTTTCCCACATTCTCCGGCATCTTTACTTTTCCACTGGAAGCAGAAAAAACTTTATAAAACATCTTTGCCGTAAATTTTTTCATGAACGTCTCGCCATCGCGGGACTTTCTTTTGGCATTCACAACGTCAAAGCCTTCTTCATATTTTTTTAGCATTGCTGGAATAAGTTCAGGTGTATCCTGCAAGTCGATATCCATCAGCACGACTACATCACCAATCGCATGATCCATTCCTGCAGCCACTGCAATTTCATGGCCATAATTTCGAGACAGACTGACAAAAGAAAGATGCTTGTCCTTCTCACAAAGTGCCTTGACCATTTCTGGAGTTTTATCCTTGGACCCGTCATTGACAATGAGAATCTCATAGTCATAGTCCTCAATTTTATTTAAAATCGAGGAAATCCGATCATAGAATTGATTCACGACAAGTTCTTCGTTGTAAGCCGGTGCAACAACGCTGATAATGGGTTTCATTTTTTCCCCTTCTTTCTTTAGAACCTAAAATAAATAAATGGATTAAACGAATTATTGACTAAGAATAAAACGCACAGAACAAAGATCCCTAACAAAGAAAAATCCAACAAAAGGCCGCTCCATGTTCGCTGATCCATTTTCTGAATGAGTTTTCCTACCCAAGGCCCAGAGCCTATAGCAGCTAAAACCAAATAGGGCCACATGTGCGCAATCGACAGATTATAAAACGCTTTTAACGTATTATTTCCGTTAAATCCAAGCAAAGCATTCAAATAATAGCCAATCTGCGTCAAATCTTCACAGCGAAAAATAACCCAGCCAAACAGAATCAGCAGCAAAGCATATCCATGACGGAATACCCGCGGGATCTTATTCAGAATCCGTAATCCAATCAGCTTTTCAAAGACCAGGATCACACCGAAATATAAGCCCCATAGAATAAAATTCCAAGTTGCTCCGTGCCACATACCGGTTAAAAACCAGACAATAAAAATATTCAAAAACCAGCGTGCTTGACTAACCCGATTGCCTCCCAATGGAATATAGACATAATCGCGGAACCAAGTGCTCAATGAAATATGCCACCGGCGCCAGAAATCGGTAATGGATTGGGCAATATACGGATAATTGAAGTTTTCCAAAAAATGAAACCCAAACATCTTCCCCAAACCGATAGCCATATCGCTATAGCCGCTGAAATCAAAATAGATCTGAAAAGCATAGGCAAGAATCCCTACCCAGGCCATGCTTAACCCTAAGCTTGACCCTTCCACCTGAAAAATCTGATCAGCGATAAACCCAACCTGATTGGAAATCAGAACTTTTTTCCCCAAACCAATCAAAAAACGACGGATCCCATATGCGAAATCATTCAGCGTTTCTTTGCGATAGGCCAGCTCTTCTTCCACGGTTTCATAACGAACGATCGGCCCAGCAATCAATTGCGGAAAAAGCGTAACATAGGTGCTCAAAACAATAAAGTTTTTCTGCACTTGAACGGTTCCGCGATAAACATCGATCACATAGGACATGATCTGAAAAGTATAAAAACTGATTCCAATCGGCAAGGAAATATTCAATAAAGGAAGATTCAGATGAAGCAGCCAGTTGCTGTTCTGGATAAAGAAATCGGCATACTTGAAGAATCCCAACAGCCCCAGATTAATGAGCACCCCAATGATCAGCATTCCTTTCACCATCGAAGTTTTTCCCTTTTTTCTAAACGCTTCCATGATCAAAGCCACTAAATAGTTGCTAACCATCGAAAACAGCATCAGAAAAACATAAATCGGCTCACCCCAGGCATAAAATCCCAAAGAAAACAGCAACAAAATGAAATTTCTCGCCATGCGATTGGGGATGATAAAATAAACCACCAAGACACAGGGCAAAAAGGCGAACAGAAATGTCAAACTGCTAAATATCATAAAGCTCTCTCCTTTATATTAATAATCTTCAAAGACATAATCCTCATTGCTTCCTTCTGCATTCGAATACAGCGAACCGTAAAACCCCAAATACAACACATCCGTAATCTCATGCTCCGCCATAAATTCTCGGAAATTAAAATCTTTATTAATTCTAGGATCAATAAAATAAGCATTGTCAAAATGTGCTGCCAATAGAGCCTTGAGAGGGCTGGAATAAGAATCAACAAAGACCAGAAGATTTCTTCCTGTATTTAATTCGGTTTGAAAATGAACTTCTGATTCATCATTGCCATGATAAACACTATAGATATAATTCCAGTAAAATTCTTCGATCGTTCCGTTCTTAAATGCTTCTTTCTGATCGTACTGCCGCTCTACGCCATTGACCAAAGTACGATATTCTGGAAGATCAAAGTTTAAATCGCAGAAACAATCTGGCTCTGTCAAATAAGCGGAATTTCTGCCGTATTGACCATAATAATCAAAGTCCTCAAAGCAATAGACACCAGTGTACTCATAAGGCTCGATTTCCGGATAATACTGCTGAAACAGGGAAACTAGGATCCGATAGCCTTCATAAGATCCATAAATGTTCCAATGCGGATCCGTCTTAAAATAATATTTTTTATACGTTTCAAAGGAATCAATCCGATTATCTGCTACAAGGATCCGATCACTAAAGGAAGAGAAAAATTGTTGACTGTAGATCTGACCATAGGAAGTCAGATCATTGTCCTCATCAAACCAATCTGATTCATTAATTCGAAATGGCTTAAAGACGTAAAAGTGAACATCCTGATACTTCTCTGCGATGGCATTTACGTTCTCTGTAAAGCGGGCGATGCCTTCCTCATAACTAGCATTTTTCAAAACAGGAAACGCTGTCAGATAATCCTCATTAGCCGGAAACGTATACACATCTTCGCCGATCCAAACCAACGTCATCGGCTTTTTATTAGGAAGCGACCAATCATACAGCGTGTGCTCTAAAAAAGTATAAGCCTTCAGCCACCAGGTTCGTTTGATGAACTGATCGGAAAAAGCGGACTCGAAGGTGCTCTGAAAATAGCCCTCACTGACATTATCAATCGTGGGCCCAATAAAGGTTGTTGCTGTTCGCAGTTCCATACTTAAACGGGTCGTAGGCGGTTTAATAAAAAGAATATAAGAACCCGTTGCGATAATGCCAAAGCTAAATAGGAAACTGATGATGCGATTTCTTAAATGATTGTTTTTCATGACTGCTCCTAATAATTATTGATATTGTACGATTCATCGAAATAAATCACATTTAAACTGCCTACATAAAGAACCGCATCAATCTCATATTTTTCCATGTATTCTTTCAGATTGAAAAAATCTCCAAATTCTCCCAAATAGTAGCGCAAATCAATAAAAATCGTCGTATCAAAGTGCGAAGAAAGAACCGGTTTAATGGCATTAGTATAAGAATCCGAAATAACGATCAGATTGACTCCAGTATTCTCACCAAAATCATAAACCACTTCAGCCGAATCAACACCAAAAAATTCACGATAATGATTGGTCCCTTTTTCAGTATCATATTGATTATTTCGATAAGCCGTACGCTGTCCGAATTCCTCAACCTCTTCTTTGTTCACCATGACTGTATACTCTGGAAGGTCATAATCAAAATCACAAATTGTATCATAAATCGAAGAATCCAGATTATAATTACTGCGTTTGACTAAAGACCCATAAAATTGTGCCGTACTGCAATAGCTTCCCTGTGGCTCACGAGGCGTTCCGATTTGCGGAAATTCTTTTGCAATCATCGTAATGATGTCTTGATAACCCTGATAAGCCCCATACACATTCCAATGATGATCGGTCTTATAATTTTTTTCCTTGTAATCTTCCCAATCTTCAAAAAAAGTTTCTTGATAAGTGATCCGTGGATCTAAATTCTCGACCAGCCACTGTTGGTAATAAGTGCCTGCTCCAACAATTTCATTCGCTTCATCGAACCAATGAGTATCCCTGGCATTAGTCACTCGATAAAGAAACATCGCCAAATCAGGATTATTTTCTTGGATATCATTATAATTTTGAATTCTTCCGCTGATTTGCTGATCATAGCTCTGACTGATCAAATAAGGGAATTCCACCAAATACTCCCCGTTAGACCCCACCTTGAATACCCCATCCTCTGATATTGGATAAAGCATCATCCGATCATCTTCCATAAAAAGGTAAACAAACCGCGTCAAAAGATTGTTTAGTTTCTGATAAAGCTCCATAAACCAATCCCGAAAAATAATTTGGTCCGCAAAAGCCTCATCCGTATTATCCTGAAACGTCGTTTCCGTGATCGTTTCCCAGGTCGGCATCTTGAAAACAGCAAATTCTCTATTCTCTGTCAATGAAATGACCACAGGTTCTTTTTGGATTGTGGCTATGCCAAAACCAAAAATAAACCCTAGAAACAGCACAATAAGAAAAACATTTCTGATTTTGCTCATTCCAACTCTCCTTCTTGCATTTCTTAATTCAATATCAAGACTAGTAACAAAATTCCATAAAGCACTACAATTCCCTGAAGTATTCGATCATTCAACACAACCTCGGTTGGATCGCCATCCTCTACATTGCCTTCCAACAGCATATAATATCTGAAAATTCCCAATACGACCAAGGGAATGGTAAGAATTGCATTATGCAGGATCGTATTTCCAAGGATCGTATACAAAGAATAAAAAACAATCGTCAAGGTCATCGAAATAACCATAAAATCATGCAGGGTCGCTTCAGTATAAGAAGCCAAAACTCTCCGTGTTTTTTTATTTTCATTTTTTCGCTTTTCACCATTTCGCTTTCCAAACCCCATAAAAAGAGACAAGCTAAAGGTGGTTAAAAGAAGCCATTCTGAAACCGCGACATCGATCGCGGCAGCTCCGGTATAAACACGCAAAATAAAACCAATCGCAATGATAAACACATCAATCAAGGGAACATTTTTTAAATAAAAGCTGTAAGCCAGATTCATCAGAAAATAAGCGGTAATAACGCCTAATGTTAGCCCATTTAATCCCAATA
>CALVGQ010000018.1 GCA_944327135.1 uncultured Erysipelotrichaceae bacterium
ATCATGAATCACCCTGCAGTCGGCCCCCAGCCGTTCTAAAAGCCGTCTGGCAGTCACCGAAGCACTTCCGTTGGCGCAATCCAAAAGCAGTCGGGTTCCCGCCAGATCCACCGGAAATAAAGCGGCCATCCAATCCAGATAATGATCCAGACCCTGCGGATAAGCAAGGATCTGGCCGATTTGCTCCTCTGTTTTCAGCTCCAGCGTAAACGCTCCATCCAGATACGCCTCAATTTTCTCTTCGCTGGCAGCATCCAGCTTCAATCCCTCTGACGAAAAGACTTTGATCCCGTTATCATAAAATGGATTATGGCTGGCAGAAATCATGACGCCACAGTCAAAATGTTCTGTTTTGGTCAGATAAGCAACCGCTGGCGTCGGACAAACGCCCACAAGATAAACATCCGCACCCGTGCTGGCCGCTCCCGCCGCGATCGCATGCTCAAACATGCTACCGGAAAGCCGGGTATCTTTTCCTACCAGAATTTTCCCTTTTTTCTTTTCGCTAAACAGCGCTCCCAGACATTTGCCCACGGCAAATGCCCGATCCACATCCAGTGTTCTGTTCGCCTTGCCGCGAATTCCATCTGTTCCAAAGTATTTTCCCATTATTCCATTTCCCCCTGTGCCTCTGTATCGCTTTCAACGCTGTCTTCATCCACGATCGTCACCGTCACGGAAGACTGAACCGGTGTAAATTTCACCAACGATGCGCTGTTTTGCGTGATCTGGATCGGAATCTCCTGATTCTCTCCAACCTCCAGATTCTGCAAGTCAATATAAGCATAAATATCGTCCGCCGTAATCAGATCCACGTTGCTTTGGGTACCGGTAATTTCCACATCCACCTTCGACAGGCTTGCCGAGGCCCGTTTGCCTAGCGTGTAATTGCGGTAATTGAGCGGAACATCTTCAATGATCCGGGTCACCGCTTCGCCCAGCTTGATTTCCATATTGATTTTGGTCACGCTCAGCTGTTTGACCCCGGTCGGAAGATTGATCCCTTTATATAATCTAGAATCGCTCGTCAGCTGAGAAGCATCAAAGGTCACCGTCACCTGATCGATCTTGCTTAAGACGCTTTCTGGGGCAAATACCGTTACTGAACTGTGGTCCATCGTGATCGATTCGATCGCCATTCCATTCGGAATCTCGCCCTGAGGCTCAACAACGACTGGAACCTGTTTGTTCGGAGAGGTCACCTTGACCGTCACGTTCACGGTTTCCGGTTTGATATCCGCATTCACAATATTTCCATTTTGATCATACGCCACCAGCCGCGCTGCCTGAGTAAAATCTCCGGTCACTCCGCTGACATCGATCAGGGCCTTGACAAAGGCAACACTGTCCAGTGTGCTCTGCGAAGCCCGCACGGCCACCTTGGTCATTTCAAATTCCGGCGTTCCCAAAGCATAAATGCTGTCCATCTTGCTGGTATTGATAAAATCGTAGCTGATATCCATGTTCTGAGTTACTTTTTCTTTGATCGTCACCGTAACGTTCGTTGGATTGATCGTCACTTTTAAGCCGTTGATAAACTTATCTGCAGTCAGTTTGATCGTATGTGTTCCCGCCGTCAGATTAGACAAATTAGCCACCACGCTATACCCGCTTGAATTCATCTGCGTTGTCAGCGTCGTCTGATCCCCAGTCAAAATAACCTCACAGGTTTCCGGGATACCAGAAATCTCCCATTTATCCGAATTATAATCGATCACGATCGGAACATCAGAGAGGGTTAATGCACTTTCAGCCTGAGATTTAAACAGACTTCCAATATCCGACATATTGATCGTCATATAGAGCATAATGGCCAGAATCAAAGAAACAAAAATTCCATATTTAGGATTAAACATGAATTTGTCGATCGCATTAGAAAACATTCGGATCAGCCGGAAAAAGCCGTCCTCAAGGCTTTCATAGGTCCGTGCTACCTTCTGGCTTTGATTTGCGATTTTCTGCGCCAGCTCCAGTTTATTTTCATCCTGACGCTCATGATTTTTCTTTGCCATGGTTATTCACTCCCTTCCTTTCTTTCGGTCGGATCATTTTCAGGAGTGGACTCACCTGCAGACCCTTCGCTCTTGATTTCCTCCACCGATCCGGAAAATTCGAAGGTCACTTGATTCAATTTTTCTTCCACGGATTCATTAGAGTTCTCAGTTGGCCCCGCCGTTTTTACCTCCAACACCTCTGCCGCTTCATTTTTCTTACGGCGCTTGCCTTTCTGGGGCAGCTTGACGTTCATTTCCTCATCCTCCAGCTGTTCCATGACATCTTTGCTGCGGGAAGTTTTGCTCTTGCTGCGATGGGCAAACAGGCCTTTGCCTTTCTGCGCTGCAGCTGGCGTCTGCTTCTTCACTGCCAGCTTGCCAAATAATCCGCTCTTCTCACTTACCAGACGGCCTTCTTCCACATTGATGGAACCTTTATCTCGCTGAATGACCTCCACCGGCTCTTCCACCACATAAAAGGATTTCCGGTCCACCACCCGGGTCCGGTTTTTGGAAAGCTCCGTTTCTTCATTGCACAGTGTTCTCAAAAGATACTCCCGCAATTCCTTGGAATTGACCGAACGGATCTTTCCATTTTCCGCAATGGAAATCCCTCCAGTTTCTTCAGAAACTACGATCGTAATCGAATCAGTAATCTCGCTGATTCCAATGGCCGCCCGATGACGCGCACCATAGCGATTAGGCAGCTCCAAATTGGTCGGCGGAAAATAAGCACTGGCACAGGCCAGACGATCCCCCTGAATAATGACAGCCCCATCATGCAGCGGAGTAGTCGTCACAAAAATCGCTGTTAAAAGCTCGGTAGTCACCAGTGAATTCATTGGCGTACCGGTTTTAATATAATCGGAAAGCGACTGTCCTTGTTCCAAAGTAATCAGGGCCCCGGTCTGTTCCTTGGAAAGAATCATAGTCGCCTTCACTACTTCATCAACAAGATGTTCCTTCTCATTACCAGAAAGCGTTGAAATCTTAGAAAACATATTGCTTTTGCCAAGCCGTTCCAAAAGTGAACGAATCTCCGGCTGAAAAATGACGATGACCGCCAAAAATCCATAGGAAATAAAAATATCGGCCAGCCAGCCTAATGTCGTCAAGCCAAAAAATTTCGCAATCGACTGAACGACCAGAACCAACACGATTCCTTTAAATATCTGAATCGTACGCGAATTATTCCGCACGATCTTTATCGCATAATAAAGTATGAACCAGACGATCACAATGTCCGCAAACGCTCTTGTCCAACTCAATATCTCCTGCCATGTCTGGCTAAAATACATTGCAGTCTCCTCCCTCCATGCCCTGATATTATACCATAGTTCAAAAAACCGATAAACTATTCTTTTCCATTTTATTTTAATCCTATTTCACAAGCTGATCCAGCGCTTTGGAAATATCGCCTTGAATTTCCACACTTTCTTCAAATACCGCTACCTCTTCGATTCCATAAGTTTCAAGCCATTGCGGCAGCTGTTCATTCAGTTGATCTACTTTTTCGCTGTATACGGAAGAAGGAATCGGAAAACTGCCAATCTGACAGTGATTGACATTTAATCGCATAGTTTCATCCAACGCAATCTCACAGCTGATCCGCTCTCCGGCAAACATTCCAACCGCACTGGCCAAGGTCGGATTTTTTTCCAGATCTATCAAGCTGTTCAACTTCTCATCCAGCACAAAGCTGATTTCGACCCCTTCTTCCTTCAGGTCCACCTTCAAATCGGTTACCCGATCCTGAATCGCATTCTGGATCCATCCGTTGATCTGATCCTGCTGCAGGATCAGCGTATCCCGAATCTGAGGCGGCGCCGTATCTTCCAAAGAAGAAGGGGCCTCTTCCCTTTTCCCAGTCTGCCAAATCACCATCCCCATGGCCGCCATCAGGATCGTCATCAATAAGCCCATGATTTTTTTCATTTTATCATCCTCCAAAGTTATCTTTTTCCTCTTTCGCTGTTCTTATTCACTTCCGCCTTCACTCTTTCTTTTTATGCCGTTTTCCTTTTAGAAAGACTTAAATTCCCGGTATTTTTATGATATGATCGTTTCGATATAAGAATTGAAAAAGAGGGTATTTATGCAAGAACACATCCAAGAACTCAGCCTTGACGGAAAGACGATCACGCTCATTGGAACGGCCCATGTTTCTTTGCGCTCCGCGGACGAGGTTCAAAAGATCATCCATCAAACACAGCCGGACTGCATCTGTATCGAGCTGGACAGCGAACGTTTCAACAGTTTGAAAAATCCGAAAAAATGGGAAAATTCCGATATCCTGGAGGTCATCCGAAAAAAGAAGGTCGGTGCTCTTTTAGTCAATATTATCCTGGCCTCTTACCAAAAACGCATGGCCGAAAAAATGGCCTCTACAGCCGGACAGGAAATGAAAGAAGCAATCCGGTGTGCCGAAGAAAGCCATACCCATCTGGAATTGGTCGACCGCAATATTCAGACAACCTTTTCCCGCATCTGGCGTAAACATTCCTGGTGGCAAAAATGCCGTTTGATTGCCTCGCTTTTAGGATCCATCTTTGAAGATGAGGAAATCAGTGAAGAAGAGCTTGAAAAACTAAAACAAAGCGAAATGCTGGAAAGCGCCCTGCAAGAGGTCCAGGAAGAATTTCCAGTTGTCGCTGAAGTGCTGATCCATGAACGTGATCAGTGCCTGGCCTACAACATCCGGCATGCCCCTGGAAAAAATATCGTTGCTGTTGTCGGCGCCGCCCACATTCCTGGAATCCTACGGGAAATTGAGCGGCCGATCAATATCGCCGAGCTCAATTCCGTTCCCAACAAAAGTCTTCTTTCCAAAGTTTCCGGATGGATCATTCCGTTGCTGATCTTAGCGCTGATCGCTGCCGGCTTTTTCCAATCCTCAGCAATCGGGATGCAACAATTAAGCGCATGGATCCTCTGGAACGGCTCGCTTTCCGCTTTAGGCGTGCTATTGGCCGCAGGGCATCCGCTTGCGATTTTGACTGCCTTTATCGCTGCCCCTATCACCTCGCTCAATCCACTGCTGGCTGCAGGCTGGTTTGCCGGATTAACAGAGGCACTGCTGCGGAAGCCGCGGGTCCGGGATTTTGAAAATCTCAGCGAAGAAGTCAGTTCATTTAAAGGATTTTATCGCAACCGGGTGACCCATATCCTTCTGGTAGTGATCCTTGCCAATGTCTTCAGCACCTTAGGAACGATCTTAGGCGGATGGGATGTTTTAAAAGTATTTCTGTAAAAAAAAACGCTTCAGCGAAAGCGTTTTTTATTTCCAAAGATCAAAAGGATAAAGACCTGCTTCCTTATAAGCGTTAAGCTGAGCCACCACTCCCGGTTTATCTTCTCGATAAGTCACCCCAAACCATTTGTCGGTGCTGGCCATGACCTTAACCTGAATTTTTCCAGCCTGGATCAAATCTCCTACTGCCGTCGGAATGACATGCTCACACTTCAGCGGATTTTCAGCCAGCGAGGCTTTTAAAAAATCACTGAAGATCTGTTCGCATTCGGAAAAGATTTGTGGTGTAAATCCCCAAAAATTCATCGAGGCCAATGTGTTCGGTTCCATCAGAACCCATGATCCGTTTTCTTCAGCTTCCGCCCCCTGGGCCCCTTTGCGAATCTTTTGGACCTCACGGAGCCGGCTTAAAAAGCCCTCTTTCTGCTCACACACTCCACGAGTAACGGTTCCATGCTCCGTCAAAGTATTTTCCAGGATATAGCCGACCATTCCATAGGCAGAATCTTTGACCTCCTCCTTCAGAAACTGATACATCGTCTTGAATGCATGGGGACCGTAATAGTCATCCGCATTGCAGATCATAAATGGACCATCCACTACCTGACGGCAGCTCAACAATGCATGCGTCGTGCCCCATGGCTTTTCTCGTCCTTCCGGCACGATCGTTCCTTCCGGTACATCCTGAAGGTCCTGATATGCAAAGGCAACTTCGATCTTTCCTGCAATCTTATCGGTCAAATTCTTACGAAAAGCTTCCTCATGCTCCTTCCGAATGATCAGCACTACTTTTTTAAAGCCTGCCCGAATCGCATCATAGATAGAAAAATCAATAATTGATTCTCCGTTGCTGCCGACCGTATCGATCTGCTTCAATCCACCGTAACGGCTGCCCATTCCCGCAGCCAAAATGACTAAAACCGGTTCTTTCATCTGTTCCTTCTCCTTTTTTACCGTTTTCATTATATCACGAAACCGCTATCATACAACCAAGGGAAAGAAAAAACGGGAAATCCCGTCTTTATTCTTTCTTTTTTGTTTTACAATATTTTTCCAGCTGATATGCGGTCGTACGAACAATCTCGGCCATTTCTTCCGGAAGGTTGGAAACGTTGACAAGTACGCGGTCGTTATAACCGACCAGATAATCCAGAGAGACGCCAAAGATCCGAGCCAGCTTGATCGCACATTTCAACGAAGGCATCGAATTTCCATTTTCCCAATTAGAAACTGCCTGCTTGCGTTTCACTCCGACCTTTTGCGCCAGTTCCTCCTGCGTCATTCCAGATGCCTTGCGAAGTTCTTTGCATCGTTCTGAAAACATTTCAATCACCTGCCGAATCTACTTCAAATTAAAGCATGCTTTGCCCGGTTTTGTCCATAGAAATCTTCATTCCGAAAAAAGGATCTGCTTCAGCACCTGATGCTTTAAAGTATAAATGGTAAATCCCTGCTCATCCAGGATCCCATAGCTTTGCGGATTATTCTGCTTAGGAAAGGTAATGGATCCAGGATTCAAGATAAAGCGTCCGTCTTTCTTTTCGGCAATCGGCAAATGGACATGTCCATACAGAAAAACATCTCCCTCATGCAATAGTGACGGAAGCATTTCCGGCGTACTGCGATGGCCATGGGTCGCATAGATCAGACGGCCTTCATGCACTAAAATCAGATGATCCTCCATCATGCTGAACTCCAGCATCATCTGATCCACCTCACTGTCGCAATTGCCGCGAACCCCCAGGATAGAAGGGCTGAGTGTGTTTAAACAAGCGGCTGCCTGTTTTGGATCATAATCCTGCGGCAGCGGATTACGCGGTCCATGATACAGATAATCCCCCAGCAAAATCAGTCGATCCGCTTTGCATTGCTGAAATAAACATTCACACTGCTTGGCTCCCTGCAAAGAGCCATGTATATCCGAAACTACCAAAAATTTCATCGGTTCTTCCTCCTGAATAGATTATAAAGAAGAACGTTATAAACTGCAATCGCTTCAAGATAATTCATCCAAACCGGCAACTTTGTAATTCAGCTCACGCAGTCCATCAATCAAATCCCCCAAGATCGCAGTATTTGTATCAGAAACGCTGTGAAGCAGATAAATGGCCCCAGGATGCGCCTGATCCAGCAATTTTTGAAGGCTTTGAGCTGGATCAGGCTGATCATTCACATTGTAATCATAATAAGCAATCGACCAAAAAACAGTCGTATAGCCCAACGCTTTTGATACCGCCAGCGACTGCTCATTGTATTCGCCTTTCGGAGGCCGGATATACTGCATCTTAACCATGAAATTTTGCACCAGCAAGTCATCTAACGACATGATTTCCGTAACTAAATTCGGCATGCTGATCTCTGGAAAGCTGTAATGATGATAAGAATGATTCCCGATAAGATGGCCCTCCTCGATCATTCGCTGAACCAGCTCTGGATTCTCACGCACATATTGTGCCGTCAGAAAAAAGGCAGCTTGGACCTTCTTTTCTTTCAAGGTATCTAAAATTGCTGATGTATTCCCATTTTCATAGCCATTATCAAAGGTCAAAAAAACCTCATGATTGGCCTGTCCCACAAACACTGCATCATAATCCTGGTACGCTTCATTGGCTGCAACGCAGTCCACCGGCTGGTTGTTCTGATCGCGGCTTTTTCCAATCCCCCAGGCCTGCTTCGTCTTGCTCAGTCCTTCAAATTGACTGGTATCCAGATCGCGGTCCACAATCGTAAAATCCGGAATATCATCCCAAATATCCGCTACCGTTACCTCTTTCTGAGCACAGCCGCATATTCCCCACAGCACCATCCATCCGATCAAGATCGTTTTTTTCATGATTGAACCCTCCTGTAAGCTTTATTATGGAAAAACCAAGCGGGCAGCCACTTTGAAATTTTTGCCATTGAGAGTATAATAAAAACGCGCTGAAACCAACGAATCCAAGCCTAGGGGCAGGATATCTGAAAAAAACGTTTCAGTGCTGTGATTTCGTGAAGTTACATTGTATCCCGATGGGAATGATAGTAAGGAGGAAATGATGAAATCCAATGCTCTTCGTATCCGTCAAATGGTCCTAGTGGCCTTATTTTCTGCCATTGAAATTATTTTATCGCTGACTCCGCTGGGATATATCCCGATTGGACCGATCCGCGCCACAACGCTGCATATCCCTGTTATTCTAACAGGGATCCTATTAGGCAAGCGAAGCGGAGCGGCTGTCGGTTTTGTCTTTGGGTTTACCAGTCTGATGATCAATACCTTTCAACCTACGATCACATCCTTTGTCTTCTCCCCTTTTATCTCGATTGGAGGATCCGAGGGAAATTTAGCCAGCTTGTGGATCGTTTTCGGTCCGCGAATTCTTTTAGGATGGCTAAGCGGAGCCTTTTATGATGGTCTTTCTCGTCTGAAAGTAAATCAGGGTCTCGCCGTCATTTTAACTTCGGTATTGAATACCCTTTGTCACACGCTGCTGGTCATGGGATCGATTGCCCTTTTCTTTGGTCCCGCCTATGCCGCCGCACGCGGCATCCTTTATACCCAGCTGCTGAGCGTCATTCTAGGCGTCATCACCAGCAACGGCATTCTTGAAGCAATCTTAGCCGGTATTCTTTGCGCGGCCATTGTTCGGGCATTATCCCCGGTTTTAAAAGAAAGGAGCTCTCATGCAAAATAAACCTTGTATCGTCGTTGGTATCAGCGGCGGCATCGCCGCCTACAAAGCAGCTCAGCTGGTCAGCGATCTGCGCAAAAAAGACTACGAGATCCACGTCATCATGACGGCGCATGCCGCGCAGTTCATCACCCCGCTGACGCTGGAAACGCTCAGTCAGAATCGGGTCAGCCTGGATATGTTTGACCGTAATTTTGAATACCAGGTCCAGCACGTTTCACTAGCAAAAAAAGCTGACTGTTTCATCATTGTCCCTGCCACCGCCAACGTCATTGCCAAAATCGTCCATGGCTTGGCCGATGACATGCTGACAACGACGTTTCTAGCCGCCCGCTGTCCTAAGATCATCTGCCCGGCAATGAATACAGGGATGCTTGAAAATCCCGTTACCCGTCAGAATCTTCAGCTTTGTCAGCAGCTGGGATACACGCTGGTGGAAAGTGAAGCAGGCTTTCTTGCCTGCGGCGATATTGGAAAAGGGCGGTTGGCCGAGCTGGCTCAGATCGAGGAAATGATCGATCGCTCACTTTACCAGGATCGTTTTTTACTCAACAAAAAAGTCTTGATTACTGCTGGAGCCACTCAGGAAGCCTTGGACCCAGTACGCTATCTTACCAATCACTCCACCGGAAAGATGGGGTTTGCGCTTGCCAATCAGGCCGCCCGGCTTGGCGCTGAGGTCACATTGATTGCTGGAAAAAGCGTACAGCTCAAGCCGCCCTATGGAGTCCGTCTGATTCGTGTCACTTCGGCACAGGAAATGTTTGAACAAGTCACACAGCTCGCTGAAAATCAAGATATTGTGATCAAGGCAGCCGCCGTAGCAGATTACACCCCATTGAATCCCGTGGATCATAAAATGAAAAAAAGTGATAAAGAACTGGTCTTACAGCTCAAGCGCACCCCAGACATTCTAGCCTGGCTGGGAGCCCATAAGCGACCGGGGCAGTTTCTTTGCGGATTTGCAATGGAAACTGAACAATTAATTGAAAACGCAAAAGAAAAGCTTCATCGCAAAAATGCAGATATGATCGTCGCCAACAGTCTTTGTGAAGCAGGAGCGGGCTTCGGAACCGACACCAACAAAGTGACCCTCATTACCGCTTCCGAAATTCAGGAAATGGCCCTGCTTTCCAAGGAAGAGGTGGCCTTGGAAATCTTCAAAGCCATCCAAAACAGTCAGGAGTGAAACTATGTTATTAACGATCGACGTCGGCAACACCAACATCACCATGGGTATCTATCATCAAGATGAGCTGGTTGCCAGTTTCAGAATGACGACCAAGACCCCCCGTACCTCGGATGAGCTTGGCTTTCTGCTATGCAACATGATGATCACCAAAGGCATCAATCCCGATGACATTGAAGCAGTCATTATTTCCAGTGTCGTCCCTAAAATCATGTATTCCCTGACCAGCTCGATTCGTAAATACCTTCATCGTGAACCCATGATCATCGGACCGGGAATCAAGACCGGAATTCGGATCCAATCAGACAATCCCAAGGAAGTCGGCGCTGACCGGATCGTCAATGTTGCCGCGGCCTATCATACCTATCAAAAAGCCTGCCTGGTCATCGATTTTGGAACCGCTACGACGTACGATTATGTTTCCGATGAAGGCGTGTTCGAATATACCGTTATTTCTCCGGGAATTGAAATTGCCGCGCAAGCCTTGGTGTCTCAAACAGCCAAGCTGCCTGACATCGAAATCAAGAAACCGGCAAGCATCTTAGCCAAGAATACGATTCAAGGCATGCAGGCCGGATTGGTTTATGGTTATATTGGTCAGGTCGAATACACAATCAAAAAGATCCAGGAAGAACTGAAACAAAAAATGATGGTCATCGCTACCGGCGGTCTAGGACGGATGATCGCTCCAGAAACCAAACTGATCGATCTGTATGACCCTGATCTGGCTTATCGCGGAATGAAGATCATCTTTGAAAAGAACCGGGAGGTTTTCAACCATGAACACTAAGCTGATTCTTGCCAGTCAGTCGCCGCGGCGCCGCGAATTGCTTCAGCTGTTGGCGATCCCCTTTGAAGTCATCCCTGCTAAGGTAGAAGAAAAGATCGATCCTGATCGGGATCCGGCAGAGGAGATTCAGCGGCTGGCACAAAAAAAAGCCTCGTGGATCTTTCAAAGCCATCCCGATTCGCTGGTGATTGGAGCGGATACGGTGGTTGTGATCGACGGCATGATCTTAGGCAAACCCAAAGACCAAAAAGAAGCTCAGGCCATGCTCCATCGCCTTTCCGACCGGACTCACCAGGTCATCACCGGAGTTTGTCTGATCGATGCAAAACAAACCGACTGCTTTGTTAACATCACCGAAGTAACCTTCTATCCTCTCAGTGAAGAAGAAATCGATCGCTACACGCAAAGCAATGAACCGTTGGATAAAGCCGGCGCTTACGCAATTCAAGGTGCAGCAGCCCTTTTCATCAAGAAGATCGACGGTGATTATTACTCGGTAATGGGACTTCCTATTGCCGAAATTGCCCAGCATCTAAAACACTTTTAAGCAATGGATGCATGTTCTTAAAAATTAGGGGTTGATTTTTCCCGGGTTATCCTTTAATATATTGTGTGCATGCCGCTTTGGTATAGTGGTAACACACATCCATGGTAAGGATGAGCGGGCAGTTCAATTCTGCCAAGCGGCACCAGAAAACAATTTCTATGATGGTAATGCATCATAGTCCATGAGCCTGTTAAGGCTCTTTTTTTTCAAAAAAGTACTCCGCACTTAGACTGTCATCGCGATCTTAACCAGCATGACCACCACAAAACATCCTGTTAAAAAAATGATTCCCCAGCATCCCAGGGTCAAAGCGGGCAGAGCCCTTTTTTTTGCTTTTTTTTCAAGAAGGATTCCGATTCCCACCGACAGCAAAAAAATTCCGCCCCAGATTAGCCAGCCGTAATGGCCTTGTCCGATCGCACTTGCATTTGGATTCGCTCCAAACCATTCTCCTGCCAGCATCCCGCTGACGAAGCCTAAAAATGTAAACCAAGAACAGTATTGTTTGCCCAATAGCGCTGCTGCCATTGAAATTGCCATTGCGATCCAATATATTTTTTGATGAACCAGCCAGCCGTAGACATAATGCAGCTGCTGCGGATGATTTCCAAAAAGCCATTCCATCAGGCTAACCGATTCCTGTTCTGCCATAAAAAAACGACCGGCAAAATAAACAGTCAGATATCCTGCCATCACTGCAAGTGCTGTCTGTCCGTTTTTTTTCGTTCTGTTCACCAAAAAGCTTCTCTTTTTTTTCCTTTTCTTTTAGACAGAGCTGAAAAACCTGCTGAACCAGATCATGGTCTTTGTCCTTGTCCGACATCAGCATATCCACCGTGGTTCCAAAAAGCGCTGCTAGCTTCAAAAGATTTTCGGTGCTAGGGGCCGACTGACCATTTTCCCATTTTGTCACAGCCTGCCGGCTTACGCCCATATATTCCGCAACCTTTTCCTGAGACAGTCCGCAATCTTTTCGCAGTTTTTTGATTCGATCTTTTAATTCCATGGATTTCACTTCCCTTTATATTGTATAAAAAAACCGTGTTTTTCTACCCACTATTGGGCAACTTTTGGTTGCCTTGAAGAAGTTCTCACCACTTTTCCCATTTTAAAAAAAGAAGGCACTATGCTTGGCTGTACCTTCCTGTTTTGATTTTATTGAAAATGCCGATCAAACCGAGGATTTACGGTTTTAATTGCCACTCCTCCGGAATAATAAACTTTAGCCAGACGGTCTGTCAAGCTCGTCATCACTTCATACGGAATCGTCTTAAGTTCTTCCGCGACCTGAGCAATCGGAAGATTCGGTCCAAACAATTCCACCTCATCGCCCACTTCGACGCCTTCAAAGACCCTCAGCATGGCCTGATCCATGCAAATCCTTCCGACAAATTCGCACGGTCTTCCTTTTACCAATGCCATTCTTCCCTGATTCTTTCGATTCCAACCATCAGCATACCCGATCGGAATTGTCGCAATCCATTCTTCCTGAGAAGCCTGATAGGTCCATCCATAGCCCACCGATTCATGCGCCTGTATTTTCTTCACACACACCACGCGGCTCTTCAGCGCCATTACCGGTTTCAGCGAAAACGGAGCAAACTCATTGATGCCAAACATAGCCAGACCACACCGCGCAGCATTTCCTATTGTTTCATCCAGCCGCATCGCTCCATCCGAATTGCAAATATGAAGCCACGCCAGATCTGTTTTTATTGCTTCTTTAAATTTTATAAACCGTTCCAGCTGTTCCCGATTGGCCCTGTCATCTGTCTCTTCCGCGCAGGCAAGATGAGTAAACATTCCTTCTACTTGAACCTGGTGTTGTTTCAGCAAAGCAATCACCCGCTGCATGGCTTCAGGTTCCTTAATTCCAATCCGGTTCATCCCCGTATCTGCCTTAAGATGAACCTTGCAGCCAGCACAATCCTGACGAACAAATTCGTTTGCCCATTCTTCGCAAACCACCGTTGTCGTCAGATCATGCTGTCGTAACAACGGTGCAAAAATCGGATTCACATAACCTAAAATCAGGATTTCGGCATGAATGCCCTCATTTCTTAATGACAACGCCTCATCCAGACTGGAAACTGCCAGCATCTTGGCTCCGGCTTCCAGCACCGCTTGAGCAATCGTTGCATCCCCACATCCATAGCCATTGGCTTTAATCACCGCAATCAAATTCTTTCCGATCTTTTTGTTGATTAATGCCACATTTTCTTTTAAATGATCCAGATTGATTTCAATCCAACTATCTCGATACAGCATGCTCTCCTCCTATATCTTTTAAACGATTCTAGCCTTTAAATAAGCAAAATAAATCCCACCTAGCCGAAACGCCAAAGAAAGCAGAGAATGGATATCAGCAGCCAGCAAACGTCCCAGCACTGCCTGCAACGCAAACGGCCAAGCTTTTGGAATCATAAAAAGTTGCAACCCGAACAGCTCGATCTTATCTCCAAACAAAAAACAAAAGGTTGCCAACACCGCCGCCAGAATGGAAAACTGAATCTGAACTCCACGGCCGTATTTCTGAATGATCCAGCCAATGGCATAGCCGATCGCTAAATAAACCACTGAAAATTCAATCTGCAGCAGCGACGAAAGCCATCCGTAAACGACCGTGATGACAGCGGTGGCTCCAATTCCAGCTACCAGTGCATTGTTAAACCGTTCCTGCCGGGTAATCGCTTGTTTATTGTAGACTTTAAACATGCCTGTTCCTCCTGTGCTTAAAATACTATGCATAGTATAGCACAGAATTGCTGGAATACTGAAAAAACTAACCTAGAAAATCACTTGCAAGGATTCCTTTGAATTCCATTCGCTTTTCATTTCTTCTGGTCTGGATCATAGGACAATCGTTCCCCTACAGGTACAAAACAGAAAATTTCATTTCGAATGTAGCCTTCTATTATTAAATCACGCTATTTTCATCTAATTTTTTTTCTTAGCATCGAATTAAACAAGTTTTTTAAAAAAATGATTGACGAGTTTAAAATAATTGTGGTATATTATTTAAGCACTGATAAGGTGCAACGATACGATGGAGGTTTAGCTCAGTTGGGAGAGCGTCTGCCTTACAAGCAGAGGGTCAGCGGTTCGAGCCCGTTAACCTCCACCATTTTTATTTGCCGACTTAGCTCAATTGGCAGAGCAACTGATTTGTAATCAGTAGGTTGTAGGTTCAGGTCCTATAGTCGGCACCATTCAAAAACGAACATGGAGAGGTAGCGAAGTGGCTAAACGCGGTTGACTGTAACTCAATTCCTTCGGGTTCGGCAGTTCGAATCTGCCCCTCTCCACCATCTTTATGGAAACAAGAACTTGGGGTATAGCCAAGCGGTAAGGCACCAGACTTTGACTCTGGCATTTCCCTGGTTCGAATCCAGGTACCCCAGCCAATTTTTAAGAATGTCCCGGTAGCTCAGGCGGTAGAGCAACTGACTTTTAATCAGTGGGTCGGAGGTTCGATTCCTCTCCGGGACACCATCGGTGCGGATGTAGTTCAATGGTAGAACTTCAGCCTTCCAAGCTGACTACGTGAGTTCGATTCTCATCATCCGCTCCATTGTACATAACTTGCGAATTTAATTATCGCAAGTTTTTTTTTATCGAAAATTGTCTTTCAATTTAAATTTCTTTTTTCTCTTCTTTTTTTCTTGATCTTCTTTATGCTTAAAGCAGCAAACAAGAAGAGGAGAAGAAAAATGAAAACATATCAAAAAGAAAACTTACGATTGCTCCTAAAAAAATTGGATGAAATCATCTGTGCTCAAACGGATCTGCCGACTCAAAATCAGCTGAACTGGATTCGTCACGCGCTGCTGAAGCAAATAGAGGACATCAGCTTGGAATTCGTCCGGGATGCCCTTGACTTTTATCTGCAGCATCATGAAGCAGAACCCTTTTACAGCAGTCTTCGCGAACTCGATAAAGTGAAAATTGCTAAATTGCTGAACCGCTCTCGTTCCTATGTATATCAAGCCATTCGAAAACGAAGCTTGAGCAGTCAGGAAATCGCACAGATACAGGCGGCCTATTCCCAGCTGCTATGACAGAATTCAATCGGCAGATTGCCCAGATCCTGCATCATCCTACCGCCTCAGTTAAAGAGAAACTGGATCAATTGATCCAAACTCTTCAAAGCTGCAGGGGAACCCTTCTTTTAAACGAACACGGAAAACTTGAATTTATCTCTACCACAGAACTAAACGAAGCCCTTTATCCATCCTCTGCACTATTATTTATTCATGCCGATCATGGCTCAGACCTTGGCTTTGCGGAAATTAAAAAGAAAGAAGCGGATCTAAGGCTGATCCGCTATCTTCTTCGTACTTTCAATGAAGGAATTCTCAAGGATGACATGATTCTTTTTTATGAAAATCACATTTTAAAAAAATCATATCGAAAAATCCACGAGCAATACGGTTTTTCAAAAACCAAATGTACTGCGAGCAATGCCCGAATTTATGCATTTCTAGAAGAAACGCTTTTCCAAAAAACAGTATTGTAATTGGCTAAAAACCAGCTCTGCAGCTAAATCAGTGATTCTGCATCCTTGAAAAAACAATTTTAGTATTCTTTCCTGATCTGTTCTAAAAACTCCGCCAGCGTTCCAACAAAATGGGCATTTAAAGGACGATTCTGACGATTGATCAGACAATCGGTAATTAAATTGGCCTGAATCTTTAAATCCTGAATCGCAATAAGATCTTCCTCCACATCATTGCCCACCATGATTACCTCGGATGGCTCAAGCCCGCAAACCTGAAGCACCTCCCGGTAATAGTTTGGATTGGGCTTGCAATAATGACATTTTTCAAACGTTGTGATCCATTCAAAATCTCGTTCATCCAAACCTGCCCACTCGATCCGCTGTAAGGTCGCAACCTCAGGAAACAGCGGATTAGTCGCACAAATGAGGCGAAAACCTTTTTCTTTAAAAAACCGGACTACTTCATGGCTCAACGGATTAAAACCGCAGGCTGACTTTGCCAGGTTGAAATCATTCAAATAAAATTCGTTAAATTCTTCTTCGAGTTCACGACCCTTACGATCCATTTTCTGATCAAAAACTTCCCAGAAACATTTCTCATTGGTTTTACCCCCGTTATTTTTAACCATGGCTTCGGTCCCAGCAGCAACAGCCTTGATCAATAGATCCGAATCCAACCCATAGCTAGCCATCTTTTGAGCCAAAGCCCCGAAATAGACCTGAATAAAATGATCCTGATCCATGGGCAGCAAGGTCCCATCCAGATCAAACATTACAGCTCGCAGCATGCTCACTCCTCCTGTCTTTCGGTTAGATTATAGTCGATGACCAAGAAAAAGAAAAGAAAAACCATTGCTTCACAATGGTTCAAAACTTCAAGACTTCATGAGTAGACACGACGATAATCTCGATCTTCGCGCCATTGACTGTAATCTGAATATCTTCTTGATTTAAATTTCGTTCTTTCAATACGTTTTCTACTTTTTTCTGCAAAAGTTCATTTAATTGTTCTAACTGTACTACCATGAGATCCTCCTTTTTGATTGTAACACAACTGTCCGCCAATCCATCTTCCAATTTTTTACAGAAGACGCTTTTCATATCCTCCTGATACCTTCAATCCTTCATTTACGATGACAAAAGCATGGGGATCCAGTTCCATGACTCGCTTTCTGACCCGATCCAGTTCATATTTGGAAATGATCGTCACCAGCACCTCGGTTTCTGTATTGGTATACGCTCCCTGACCTTTCCAATAGGTTACCCCACGAACAAATTCTTTCATGATGATCTGCTTAATATTCTGATCATGCGTAAAAATCATCAAGCTGACTTCAATATTTTGCAGATGAACCTTATCCATGGCTACCGAATAAATAGCTGCATAAATGATCGAATACAAGGCCGTTGGAATATTGAACAGCACTGCACAGACAAGATAAATCAGAATGTTGATCGCAAGGCTCAATTTCCCAACCGAAAAATTCTTCGATTTTAATGCCAGATACACGCCCATGATATCGGTTCCACCGGCACAAGTTCCTGTAATCAATACACTTCCAGCACCGATTCCTCCCAGAATCCCTCCTAAAACGCAAGCCGCAAGAGGGTCCTCAAGAATGGGTACCTGTGGAATCGGAATCAAAGAAAATGCAACGGTCTGCGCAGCAATGCTCAGCAGTGATCCGTAAAAAAAGCGCTTGCTCAAATAGCGGTAAGCTAGAAAAAATAAGGGAAGATTTAAAATAAAATTGATAATTCCAGCGATATCGAAGCTTACTTTGATCCTGGCATATTGAACCAGCATCGTTCGAATCAGCTGAGAAATTCCAACAACACCTCCATTATAAAGCCCCAATGGAACGATAAACACATTCAGGGCAAAGCTGAAAAGCACCGAGCCGCCTAAGATGATCGCAATATCTTTTTTGCTTAATGGCTTATTCATACCCATTAACCTAAAATTTCAGCTTTTTTGATCACATCACCATTTTTCATTGAAGTGACCGCCTCCATGTTTCCTGTAACCTGACCAAATACCGTATGCACGCCATCCAGATGAGGCTGAGGCTCATGCACGATAAAGAATTGACAGCACCCGGTATCCTTGCCGCGATGGGCCATCGAGATCGCTCCACGGCCATGTTTATGCGGATTGTTTTGCGTTTCACAGGGAATTGTATAACCTAAATCTCCGGTTCCATTTCCATAGGGACAACCTCCCTGAGAAACAAATCCCGGAATGACACGGTGAAATGTCTTTCCGTCATAATACCCTTTTTTTATTAATCCAACAAAGTTTTCCACTGTAATCGGAGCCTCCTCCGGATACAGCTCAAATGGAATGACCTGACCGTTTTCCATTGTAAACTGACCTAATATTTTTTTCATCATGTTCTCCTTATTCGTGACTCTGTTGATTATTATACCTTTATTGCGTCGGCAATACCAGAGATAAATGCGTTCTTTTAAAAGTTCTTTTTATGATCAGATTTTTTTAACGGATTTCATTTCAAACCATTCAAACGACAGTCTTGTGCCTTTCTTTGCTGCTTTATTCCCTCGATTTCTCTTTGCCAAAAATCTGATTTTTATGATCGAATTGTGATACAATACCCAAGAGAAATGAGGGAAGATCATGAATTATCGCTGTCCGATTTGTCATGCACCGCTTTTGCCGGTAGAAAAATCTCTGATTTGCGAACATCGTCACTGTTTTGATTTTGCCAAAAGTGGCTATGTTAATCTGCTTTGCGGAAAAAATTCCTCACGCAGCCATGGTGACAACCGCCAGATGGTCGATGCCCGCCGCCGCTTTTTAGAAAGTGGAGCTTATCACTGTCTTGCTGAACAGGTTTCATCATTACTACAACGAAAACAACCCGCAGTCTTAGTGGACGCCGGATGCGGAGAAGGCAGCTATACCCGCCAGATCAAACAGGCCTGTCCAAATACAGAAGTATTGGGATTTGATTTATCCAAGGAAGCAATCCTGTACGCCAGCAGAAAAGATCAAAACAGCCGATACGCAATCAGCTCGATCTTTGCGCTGCCGCTTTTTGATGCTTCTGTTGATGCCGTAGTCAGTATTTTTGCCCCCATCGCTTTAGATGAATTTTCTCGAATCCTTCGTCCGCAAGGATTCCTACTGACTGTAACGCCTGGCCCCCGCCATCTTCTTGAGCTAAAGCAGCAGCTCTACGAACATCCCTATTTCAATGAATCCTTCACGCTTCAGGATTCACGGTTTCAGCTTGAACAGCAAAAGCTGCTGGAAGATCAGATCCTGCTTCCCACACAGGAAAGCATTCAGGATCTGTTTACCATGACTCCTTATTTTTATACAACTGCCAAGGATGGAAAGGAAAAGCTCAAAGCCTTGACTTCATTCAGCACCCGAATTGAATTTCAGATTCAGCTCTGGCGCAAAAACTAAAAAAAGCCGAATGGCTTTTCTTTTTTATGCTTTAGATCAAAGTTTTGATCTTCATTCATCATAAATGTCTTGTCCGCAGCAGTCGATACCCACAAAAACCGGCAGATCCACCACTTCCAAGCGACGGATCGCCTCACTTTCCAAATCCTCGAATGCAATGCATTCTGCTTTAACCACGCATTGGCCAAGATAAGCGCCCGCTCCTCCCAAAGCAACAAAATAAACTGCATGATTACGGCAGATTGCCTCTTTGACAGCTGGACTGCGATAGCCCTTTCCGATCATTGCCCCAAGTCCAAGATCGAGCAATTCCGGCGTATAACTGTCCATCCGGGAAGAAGTGGTCGGTCCAGCACTGCCAAAGACCGCATTAGGTGGAGTCTGAGTCGGACCGACATAGTAAATGACAGCATCCTTCAGATCGAAAGGAAGCGGCTCTTTTTTTCGAATCATTTCAGACAGCCGCTTATGAGCCGCATCGCGGGCCGTATAGATCACACCGCTCAAGGCGACTTGTTCTCCCATTTTCAGCGTACGGCGCACTTCTTCTGTGATTGGACATTGAATTTTTCTCATTTAAAGCACCACCTTATCATGACGAAGCACATGGCAATTGATATTGACAGCCACTGGCATTCCCGCGATATGAGTCGGGAAATGCTCGATGTTGACCGCCAGAACACTGCATTTTCCTTTTAGTCCGAGCGGACCGATGTTCAGCTGGTTCGCCCGTTCCAGCAATTCTTCTTCCAGCCGGGCATATTCTTCTATCGCATGACGCTGATCCAACGGCCGCAATAAAGCCTTTTTAGCCAAGACAGCCGCATAGTCAAAGGTTCCGCCAATGCCTACTCCAACGACCATAGGCGGACAGGCATTAGGCCCCGCTAAACGGATCGTCTCCAGCACAAAATCCACGACGCCCTGTCTTCCCTGAGCCGGCTTGCACATCTGGATTCTGGACATGTTTTCAGAACCAAATCCTTTGGCGGCCACTTCGATTTCTACCCGATCACCATCTACAATTTCCGTATAAATGACGGCCGGTGTATTATCTGACGTATTTTTTCGTTCAAAAAGCGGATCATCCACCACTGAATTTCGCAGATACTGATTCCGATAGGCCTGCCGGACGCCTTCCTGAATCGCTTCCTGAAGACTTCCCTCGACAAAATGAACTTCCTGACCAATTTTCAGCCAAACAACAGCCATCCCGGTATCCTGACAAATCGGAATATGCTTATCGCGGGCAATCTCTGCATTTTTCAAAAGAATCTGCAGCGCTCCTTGAGCCCGCGGCGTATCCTCCCGCTGAGCTCCTTTTTCCAATCGCTGCAAAACATCCTTTGGATAAACAAAGGCGATTTCTCCGCACATTTTTTCTACTGCTTCTCTAATTTTCTCAACACTGATTTCACGCATGTTCCTTCCCTCTTTTGATTTTTATTTTATCATAAAAATCTGTTTTTTTAAGGACTTTCATCATACAATGAAAAAGAGGTGATTTTTATTCAGACATGGAAAAAACAAGAGCTTGAGAAGCTCAATGAAAACTTCGTCAAAATCATTCATCAGGATTGGGCCGTTTTGACCGTTGCCGGTCCTGAAAAAACCAATGCAATGACCGTCAACTGGGTTCAGATCGGCTGGCTTTGGAACAAACCTGTGGTTACAGTCTATGTCCGGCCGCAGCGCTACACGTATCCGCTGATCAATCACAATGAGAATTTTTCCCTGGCATTCTTTGAGGAATCAGAGCGTCCGCAATTAGCCTATCTTGGCAAAGCCAGCGGTCAAATGGAAGACAAGCTGGCTCATTGCGGTTATACCCTTTTATCGCTTGACCAGATTCCTGCGATCGAACAGGCACGTCTGATCCTGACTTGCCGAATACTGTATCAAAGCGACCTTGTCGCTGAACAGTTCCATGATCCAACGATTGCCCAGCAATGGTATGACCAGGGCGATTTTCATCGGTCCTATGTTGCGGAGATTTTGAATGTCTGGCAAAAGGAGTGAGTTCTTTCGGCTGCGGATGCGCAGTCTTTTTTATGAAATCAAAGAACTTAGCAGTGGCTTCTTGACAGTGCTAAACAGTTGGTTTATACTGTATTAGCAATCGCTCTTTATGAGTGCTAAGGAGGCGTACTTATGGCAAAAAAACAGTTTAAAGCAGAATCCAAGCGTTTGTTGGATCTGATGATCAATTCCATTTATACCAATCGGGAAATTTTCCTGCGGGAATTGATTTCCAATGCATCCGACGCTCTGGATAAACGTCATTATCTCTCGTTAACCGATGAAAACAATCGGGTCGACCCGGAAGAATTAACGATTCGAATCGACTTGGATTCGAAAAACCGAACGCTGACGATTCAGGACCATGGAATCGGAATGACCCAGCAGGAATTAGAAAACAATCTGGGAACCATTGCCCGCAGCGGATCCCTGGAATTCCGCAAGCAGCTGGAAGAAAATCAGGATATTGATATCATCGGTCAGTTTGGGGTCGGCTTCTATTCTGCCTTTATGGTCGCTAAAAAAATTACGGTCGATTCCCGCAGCGCTACCGATCCGCAGGCCTATCGCTGGCAGTCTTCGGGCGAAGACGGATACACGATCACTCCGATCGATCGGGATGAAATCGGCACGACGATCACGCTTGAATTAAAAGATTCAACGGAGGAAGACAATCTGGATGAATTTTTGGATAGCTGGCATGTGCAGCAGCTGATCAAAAAATATTCTGATTACATTCGCTATCCTATTCAAATGGATGTCGAAACGCAGCGGAAAAAAGAAAATCCTGCAGAAGGAGAAGAAGAATATGAAGATGTGATCGAGACACGCACGATCAATTCCATGATCCCGCTGTGGAAGCGTCCGAAAAATGAAATTAAAGCTGAAGAATACAACGAATTCTATAAATCCAAATTCATGGATTTTGAAGATCCTGCAGAGGTCATTCATTATTCCCTGGAGGGCGTCCCTTCTTATCGGGCCTTGTTGTATATTCCAAGCCGGACTCCTTATAATTTCTATAGCTCAGAATATGAATCCGGACTGCAGCTTTACTGCAAAGGCGTCTTCATCATGGACAAAGCCAAAGATCTGCTTCCAGAGCATTTCCGGTTTGTAAAGGGACTGGTTGACAGTGATGATCTGAATTTGAATATCTCCCGTGAAATCCTGCAGCAGGATCGGCAGATGAAAGCCATCGCCCGCAGTCTGGAAAAGAAGATCAAAAGCGCGCTGGAATCCATGCTGAAAAATGAACGTGAAAAGTATGAGCAATTCTTTGATCATTTTGGACTGCAGCTAAAATACGGAATCTATGATAAATTCGGTGCCAACAAAGATACCTTGAAAGATCTTGTCATGTGGAAATCCTCTTATGAAGGAAAATATGCCACTTTGAAAGAATATGTCGAACGGATGAAGGAAGACCAGAAATACATCTACTATGCGGCAAAAGAAAGCATCGAAATGATCGATCAGCTGCCGCAGATGGAGCGTCTGAAAGAAAAAGGCTACGAGGTTCTTTATTTTACAGATGACATTGATGAATTCGCCATTCGTGCCATGATGAATTATGAAGAAAAAGAATTCAAATCCATCACTCAAGGCGATTTGGAGCTGGAAAGCGAAGAAGAAAAGAAAGCCAAGGAAGAAATGGCCACAGAAAACAAATCGCTGCTGGAGTCCATGAGCCAAACCCTGAAAGACAAAGTCAAAGAGGTCCGTTTAAGCAGCCGATTGAAATCTCATCCGGTCTGCCTGGTTTCTGATGAGGGCATCTCCATGGAAATGGAAAAGGTCTTAGCGCAGAACCCAGAAGGAAGCATGGTCAAAGCCAGCCGGATCCTGGAAATCAATCCAAATCATCCAATTTTCAAACTGCTTCAGGATACTTATACCGAGCATCCGGATCAGGTCGATGAATACACAAATCTGCTTTATGATCAGGCGCTGTTGATCGAAGGCCTGGATATTGAAAACCCAGTGGAATATGCCAATCGCATCTGCGATCTGATGATTAAAGCCAATCAGAAATAACGCTGCTTGATCGAATAAAAGGCTACCCATCCGTTAGTAGCCAATCTCTTTTTCCCTCGTATAGCTATATCAAGCAACCCTAAATAAAAAAGGCTGTGAACGATTCTTGCTCAAAAAGAATCGCTCGCAGCCTTTTTTCAATAAGGCAGCTGAATCACAGAAGTCCGACTTTTAGGCATTGCTTCGACCATCAAGGGCTCTGTTCCAATATGCAATTCAAACCGATAAACATGATCAGCATAGCCATACAATGTCTTTTTTCGAATCGTCAGGATCAAGGAGATTCGATTCAAGGAAACCGACTCATCCCAATGATAGCTCAACTGACAGAAAATCGGTGCGGAAAATCGTTCTTCGAATCTTTCTGTTAGCTTCTGTCCATTCATTTCTTTCAATTGGGAAGCATCCGGCACCTCCCACTCCGCCTTTTCAATTCCTTCCGCTTCCAAAGCAAGATGGTCTCCGGATCGTAAGTCCTCTTCAAGCAGCAAATAAACCTCAAGGTTTGCTCCATCAAAAGCAGCATAAACTTCCGAATCATTAAACACCTCGTGCTGGTATAAAGCCAATTCCTCTTTTTTAACCAGAGCCGGATCAATTGCCAGTCTGATCTCACGTTCATCGGGAGAAATCGCTGAAGAAATTTCCTGATTTTGTAACAGTCCTCCCTCTTCTGTCTGAGGATAGATCCAAGGCACATCCCATCGGATCCAAAGCCAGCTCATTCCTAAAACAAACAGCAAATAAAGAAAAAACACCGTCCGAAAAGAAGGCAGCCGAAGCCAGCTCTTTTGTTTCAGCTTAAAATTCAGATAAATTTCATAGATCACCGGATAAATGGTAAACAGAAGAACACCGAGAATCAAAATCAGAATCAGCATGCTTCCCCCTCCTTCAAAAACCAATCTCCGCTTTAAATTGGGTATAATAATTTCGTGAAACCTCGACCCGATCCTGATTGGAAAGGATCAGCGTCAATTTCATATTGAATGAGCTGCGAATGCGAACAATCTTGCTCCGGTTCACCAAAAAAGCACGATGGATCCGTATAAACCCGAATTCCCGCAGTTCTGCTTCCAGCTGGGTCAGCGTCTTTCGGATTTCATATACCGTTTTCTCGGTATGAACCAGTACCTTGCTTTGAAGGCTTTCAAAATAAACAATTTGTTCCAAAGAAAGCGGAATCAGGTCATCATTCTCTTTTACCAAAACTGTTTTTCGATCCAGCGTCTGTTCCATTAAGACCAGCGGCGCTTCATCAGAAAACTCCAGCTGATCCTGCTTCACTGCCGAAATAAGCTCCTGAAGCATTTTCTGGGTACAGAGAATTTTGACTTTCATATCCTTTCCCTCCCGCTCTTATTATCAAAAAGAACCCTCTTTTTTTTCGATAGATTGCAAGAAAACAGAACCATCCTGCAATCGATCCGTTTCAAAAAGCCGGAATTTCCGGCTTTTGCATTAATCTTCAAACTCAATCTTCCCGACTCGAACGATCCAATGCGTTCCATAAGGGAACCCTACAGCCCGATAGCTTACTTCATCCGCTTTTTGAGAAAAGAGCAGTTCCTCATCATTATCCACCCAGCGAATCGATCGAACCTTGCGTTTCACATTCTGGATCGCATGATCCTCATTAGTATTTTCATAAGCAGCAACAACATCCTTCGGTCCCAAAAGCGGAAGATCATGCACATAGACATAAGCCGCGCCATCTTTTTCCAAAACAAAATCTTTCGAATGACTGCAGATCATTTCACTAGGTTTTCCTTCATACAAAGATTCGCTTGCCATCGCTGTCCATTGTCCGATAATCTCCAGCAGCGCTTCGGTAATTTTGGTTACTTTGCCCTGTCCGGTCAACCCAATATTCAAAAGATAATTGGCTCCTACCTTACGCGCATGGCATAGCCGCTCGATCATCTGGCGCGGGCTCTTGTAATCCAGATCATGGATCGCAATGCCCCAATGACGGTTCATGGTCTGGCACATCTCGGCCGTTACGTATTTGTCCATCCCTTCCCGATTCATCGGAGTGGCCTGTCCCTGCTCAAAAGTCACGCTATCAATTTCCGGATGTCCGGTTTTTCCCTGCTGGCTTAGTCCGGTATTATTGATGATCATCGCATCCGGCTGAAGACGATGGATCATGCCATAGAGCTCATCCAGCTTCCAGTCGGCATGCCGCTTGCTCCAGTTTCCATCAAACCAGAGCCCGCCGATAGGTCCATACTGCGTACAAAGGATCTCCACTGATTTTCTCAGATATTCCAGATAAGCATCGAAATCCCGATCAAAATCCGGATGGACCCAATCCAGAGTCGTGTGATAAAGCATCGGAAGGATTCCTTCTTGACGGCAAGCCTCAATCAATTCTTTGACCAGATCCCTTTTGCACGGAGTATGCATGACATCATACTCAGACAGTCCCCGTGTATCATACAAGGAAAAGCCATCATGATGACGGGTCGTGAAGGTAATGTACTTCATTCCAGCCTGCTTCGCCAGACACACGATCGCTTTGGCGTCAAAATCCTCTGCTGTAAAATGATCAAAACAGCGTCGGTAGTCCTTTTCTTCGATGTGATGCAGATTCAGCGTCCATTCACCCTGTTCCAGCTGCGAATACAGCCCCCAGTGAATAAACATTCCAAAGCCACGTTTTTCAAATTCCGCAATTCTTTTTTCCGGTATCAGATTCCCCATAGGATCCTCCTTCTTTAGACGTTTTTATCATACCTGTTTCCGATCAGCCGCACAAGACCTAAATGAAGCAACGATCAAAGGTGATAACCGTATAATAGGTTCCATTCTCGTTTTTTAAGCGTTCATCGATCGCTTTTTGAATCTGTTCATTGCTCAAGCGGCATTCATATGGAACCATGATATCAAAGATCAGATTGGTATGCGTTTCCCCTGCAACAATTCGAAAATCATGCAAGCTCAGCACAGGATCCAGCTCCCGCAGAATCGTTTCCATTTGTTCTCGGCAAGTGTTGACCAGCTGATTGTCTGTTTCCACCGGATCCATATGCAAGGTCATCATGATTTTCAGTTCCTCATAGATCTTCCGCTCCAATTCATCCACAACATCATGCGCTTTCAAGAAATCCATCTTTGCGCTGACCTCGACATGCGCGCTTCCCAAAAGTTTTCCCGGTCCATAGTCATGAATGATCATATCATGAATGCCAATGATGATCGGATTTGACAAGATCAGCTTTTCAATCTGCTGGCTTAGCAGTTTATCAGCCGGTTTTCCCAACAATTCATCCACCGTTCCGCGAATGATTCCATATCCGGAGAAAAGAATAAAAAATGAAACCAGACAGCCCATCAACCCATCGATCGGCAAAGAAGTAAACCGGCTCAAGATCAAGGCAAGCGCGCTAGCTCCTGTTGCAATACAATCATTCAAGCTATCCTGCGCCGTAGCAAACAACACTCCGGATTGGATCCGTTCTCCCAGATTTCGATAAAAGCCAGCCATCCAAAACTTAAGCAGGATCGAAAAAATCAGCGATCCCAAGACCCACCCGCTAAAGCGCAAAGGCTCTGGATTCAGTACCTTTGCCAGCGATCCCTTCAGCAGTTCCACTCCGACTAAAAGAATCATCACGGCAATCACCAAAGACGTCAGATATTCTGCCCGCCCATGTCCAAACGGGTGATTCTTATCTGCCGGCTTAGAGGCCATTTTATATCCAAATAAAGTAATCAGATTGCTGGCGCAATCAGAAAGATTATTAAAAGCATCGGAAACAATCGCAATCGAATTGGCCAACAGCCCCATTGTTACCTTCAACATAAACAGAATCAAATTACAAGCCATGCCCACAAAGCTGGCAGCCGACCCCACTTTTTTACGAGTCTTGGCATTTTGTACATCCGCATCTTTGATCAACCAGTGAGCTAACCATTGTGTCACATTCATCCCTCCATCGTTTTGATGAATATTTTACCACAATTCTGCTATTTAAGAACAGCGATGCATCATTCCTTGCCGTTTTTTCGCCAGGCGAACCTCTGGAGCAATCAATAAAATGGGAAAAAACATCATCAGAATCAACCCCATCAGACTGGCTCGTTCCATTCCTTCAGGGAAACCAGAGATCCAAGCCAAAGCTTCCTGCGGAAGCCAATACGCTGCCGCTAGAAACAAGCCCAGCATGCCCCAGCCTCCTTGCTCCATTTTTCGCCAGATCAGATTCATCAAGCACAGCGGAAGCCTCCAGGTTGCCAGCTTTAATGCTGCCGCTGTGAAGCAGTACATCAGATAAATCGAGATAAACTCTGAATCCAGCCATTTCCATCCGGTCATTTGCGCAATCAAAACAAACATCATGAACCACATCATTGCAAAAAGGATCAACCGCATCATCTCTTTTTTCCAAAGTGAAGCACCGCATACCCAAAAGCCACAGATCATCAAAAAACAACCGGCCTCATGAAAGCCTGAAAACCAGTAATAAAATCCAGCACTGACTGCACAAATGGTCATAAAAAACTTTTTTTCACTTTTCATCTTCGTCACCTCATTGGCATCAGTGTAACAGATTTCCTAAAAACCATTGTCCCATTTTTAGGACAGTGATACACTGTAACCGGTGATGAATATGGCTCAATCCAACCACAAGCTTCGACTGCTGCTGATTCGGCAGGCATTGATCCAGAAATCTGATGAAAACCATCCGCTGTCTTTGTCCGATTTGATCCAGCTTTGTTACGACCATGGTCTTAGCGCCGAGCGTAAAGCAATCTATGATGACCTAAGAGCACTGCGGGAATCCGGATTGGATATCTTGCTGACACGGCAGCCTAAAACCGGCTATTTTTTAGCAGATGCCCCTTTTGAAACTGCTGAATTGCGCTTGCTGATCGATGCGGTCCAAGCAGCCAGTTTTATTTCTGTCAAAAAGACCCAACAGTTAATTGCCAAGCTTTCCTCCTTAACGAACGACTATGCGGCCAAAAAACTGCTTCGAACCATTGCCTATCCAAAAAATAAAGCGTCCAATGAAAATATTTTCTATACGATCGATGCTTTGCAGGAGGCGATTGACGGTCATCATCCGGTCAGCTTTCTCTATTTCGATATGACCGTAGAAAGGCAAAAACAGTATCGCCGCTCGCGGTTTCGATATACCTTGATTCCCTACGCCATGATCTGGGAAAATCAGCGATATTACTGTATCGGCATGGATCAGAAACATCGCGGTTTCAGTCATTACCGCATCGATAAGATGGATCAGCTGACTCTTTCCACAGAAGTGGTCGAAAAACAGCCCTTTGACTGCAATGAATACATTTCTCGTATTTTCCGCATGTATTCTGGAGAAGCCGAATCTGTAACCTTGAAAGTAAATCGTTCCCTGGCAAACGCGATCTTTGATCAATTCGGTCAGGAAGTTTTAATCAGTGAAGTTACAGCAGACAGTTTTCTGGTACACCTGACCCTCAGCATTGCTCCGCCTTTTCTGAGCTGGCTTTTTCAATTTGGAAATCAGATCCAGGTCATCTCGCCTGCGTCTCTTAAAGAAACCCTGAAAAAAACAGCCCAAGAGGTGCTTCAGCTGTATGCTTCAGAAGAAAAAGGCTCATGAAGCCAAGACAGCGGCACAATCCAACCAAGCCTCTTTCCACTATATTGATAGGGAACAGCGAGCTTGGAAAGGAGAATGCTCATGAAGCCCTGTCTTGTCTTTGACTTATTAAAAAAACGCTGCTGGATTTTCCCCATTTTCTTCTTATTTGCGTTGCTGCTATGGCTTTGCTGCTTTCGCATCCAGGAGCGTGATGAAAAAGGCGCCGCAGCGCAAGTAAATTTAACAGGCGTCTATTACTCTGAGGATCTAATGGCCATGCCGGAAGAATTTTGCACCGGTACGCTAATTACGCTTGATCCAGCACAAAAATCCATGCATCTAACAGAAGGTTATGTTTATCTTGTAACCTTTTCAGTCACTTCGCTCATTGGAAAAGAACACATGATCATCTTAATTCCTGAGGTCAATGAAGAACCGCTTTACCTTTATGAAAATGTAGTACAAACCGCGCTGGACGGATCGATAACCAATTCCGGAAGCTTCATGATCCAGGCCGATCAACCGATGAGCTTGCAGATGCGTTTCACAACCGATGATATGACCCGGACCCAAGCCATTGGTACCCTTTCCGTATCCGCTCAAGCCAAGCTGGAATAAAAAAATCCTGCCTCATGGGGCAGGATCAAAGAAACAGCCAAAAAATCAAGACTGCCGCCTGCAATCCAAGCGCCAGATCAATGACCCGGAAAAAAGAACTTTTCCGGGTTTTATGATGAAAAAAACGCATGCCAAGCCGAATTCCAAAAGCTCCTCCCAAAAAAGCCAGCAGAAAAAAGGTTTTTTCCGGGATCCGCCAACGATGCTTTAACGCTTGCTGCTTATCCCAAAAGCACAAACAAAAGCCCCATCCCGAACTCACGATCAGCCACAGCTTTACGATTGCTTCCATGAAATGACCGGCTGATCCTTCGGATCATGATTCAAAACTTCACAGCCGTCTTCGGTGACCAGCACTAAGTCTTCAATACGCACACCGCCTTGATGTGGAAGATAAACCCCCGGTTCGATCGAAAAGCACATTCCCGGCTGAAGCGGTGCATCGTTCACGCTGCTGACATCATAAGGCTCATGAACGCTCAGCCCGATTCCATGACCGGTTCGATGAATAAAATAAGGACCATAGCCGGCTTCTTCGATCACCCGACGGGCCGCCAGGTCAACATCCCGAAATGTCGCATGCGGGCCAACCGCGGCAATCGCAGCCAGATTGGCCTTCAATACGATCTGATAAATTTCCTCCATGGTGTTTTCTTCCAGAAAAAAGGTCCTCGTCATATCAGAACAATATCCCTCAAAACGGCAGCCCATATCAACGATCACGGACATGCCCGCCTCCAGGACCTTCGATCCCGGGGTTGCATGCGGATCCGCACAGTTCTCCTGAAAGGCGACAATCGTATCGAAGCTTGGTTCACTTTGGGCAATCTGACGAAATGCCTCACGAATCTGCTCAGCCACCTGTTTCTCTGTAACTCCCGGGCGTAAAAAGGTTCTAACTTTCTGCATCACCGCATCATTCAGCTGACTGGCCCGACGCATCTTCTGCTGTTCCTGTTGCGATTTGATGGAACGAATCTGATCGCTGAGCGCGGCCCCGTCTGTAAACTGACATTCCGGAAGCAGCTGCATCAGACGAAGTAAAAACCCGGAAGGCCATGCTTTATCGATCCCGATTACCGGTCCGGTGCAATGCTCTTTAAGAAGCAAAACGCTGTCATCCGTATCCTTGAAGCGGATCAGTTCTACGCCTTCCAGCTGCTCAGCTGGAAACAATTCATTTAAAAACAAAAGCGAACGTCCCTGTTGCTTGACCGCTAAAACGACCATCCGCTCTCCGCAGGAAAATCCTTTCTGAATGAAGTACTGCATGGCATCCCGATCGCTGATCAAACAGGTATCCACTTGTTGTTCTTTCATCCGCTGCTGAAGCTTTTCAATTCTGTTCATGCTGTTTCGCCTCCATCATTTTTTTTAACCATTTGCGATGTGCCGTGACCAACGCAATCGAGTCCAGCTGATCGCAATCGACCCAATGGGTCTTTTCCAACACTACATCCTCGCATTCCAGCTGATAACAGGCCATCCGCCAGATGCGATGACTGAAAACATGCTTGCGATTTTCCACAAAAACTGCTGTTTTTACTGATTCTGGAATCTGTGCATACTGCGGAAGCCGAAGCAGCCCTTCCATCAGCCCATCGCTATGATCTTCACTAAGCAGGATCTGATTTTTGCGGTTGCGGATCAAAAAAGTATACACCTGCAATTCCTGCGGCTTTTTGGCGCTCTTTTTAATCGGATACTGCTCCATCGTTCCTCGCGCAAAGCTCTGGCAAAAAGAGGACAGCGGACAAAGCAGACAGCTGGGTTTTTTAAAAGTACAGATCAAAGCACCAATTTCCATCAGTCCTTGGGTAAATACGCTTGGGTCACAGTCTTCCATCCATTCGTAAACCTGTTGGCTTACCCGATCCACAGTCGTTTTCTTCGTAATATCCTCTTCCATTTCCAGAATTCGAGCTGTTACGCGCAAAACATTGCCATCCACTGCCGGCGCTCTTTTCCCAAAAGCGATACTGGCAATCGCTCCGGCTGTATAAGCCCCGATGCCCGGAATCGTCTGCAGCACTTTCTGATCATCAGGCAGCTTCCCTCCATATTTTTCTACAACCAGCTGAGCTCCCTGGTGCAGCTTGCGGGCCCGATTGTAGTACCCCAGCCCCTGCCAGAGCTGAAGCACATCCTGTAATGGCGCTTGAGCCAAGGCTTCTACGGTCGGCCATTGCTCGATCCAGCGCAGATAGTACGGAATCATGCTGTCGATGCGGGTCTGCTGAGCCATGATTTCACTGACCCAGATCGCATAAGGATCACGACTTTCTCGAAAAGGAAGAGGACGTTGATTTTCTAGGTACCATTGACTTAATGCTTCACTCAATTTCATGCATAACCTCTTTCTGTGTTATTTTAGCACATCCTGCAATCACCATCAATTTAGAAGCCTTCCGTGATATAATAAAAAAAGAAAAGAGGGCCATGCTATGAACAGGATCGAACAGCTGCAAAGCATCATCGAAAAATCAAGCAACATTGTTTTTTTCACCGGCGCCGGAGTTTCCGTGGACTCCGCCATTCCAGACTTTCGAAGTCAGGATGGGATCTATCATCAAACCAGTGAGATTCCTCCGGAAACAATTCTCAGTCATTCTTTTTTCCTGCAACATCCGGATCATTTTTATCAATTCTATCGTGAAAAAATGCTCTATCCTGAAGCAAAGCCCAACCTGACCCACACATGGATCGCCGCCTTGGAGAAAAAGGGAAAAGTACTTGGAGTCATTACCCAAAATATCGACGGACTGCATCAGGAAGCAGGAAGCCGCCGCGTTGTAGAGCTGCATGGCTCTGTCCACCGCAACACCTGCATGAAGTGTCATCAGCATTATGGATGGGAAGTCATCCTTCGCTCCTCAGGAATTCCGACCTGCTCTTGCGGAGGAATAATCAAGCCGGATGTGGTGCTCTATGAAGAACCGCTTGATGAGCAGGATCAATTGACTGCGATCCGCTGGATCCGTCAGGCCGACTGCCTGATCATCTGCGGAACGTCACTGCAAGTCTATCCAGCGGCAGGATACATCGATTTTTTTCAGGGAAAACACCTGATCGTTATCAACAAATCTGCCACCTTTGCTGATCAAAAAGCAGAACTATGCTTCAATTGCGGGCTGAAAGAGGTCATTGAACAGCTTCATTTCGCATGATCCATATAAAAAGCGAGCTCCAGCAGTTGTGAACTGAACCCACTTTCTTGGACATTAAAATAAGTATGCTACTTATTTGTATTTAAGGATTGATTTCTGTATTCTACAGGAGTTAATCCTTTTAATTTTTCTGTGATTCTTTGATTATTATAGTAATAGATATAATCTTCCATTTCTTTTTGTAATTCTTCTAATGTATTAAATGTATATTCATATCCATAGAACATTTCGTTTTTCATCTTGCCAAAGAAGTTTTCCATGGGTGAATTATCTAGACAATTCCCTTTTCTTGACATTGATTGAATAATACCTTTATCTTTTAGCTTCTTATGATAAGACTGCATTTGGTATTGCCAACCCTGATCAGAATGAAATATTAATCCTTTTAAATTATTGTGTTTT
Source organism: uncultured Erysipelotrichaceae bacterium (assembly GCA_944327135.1). Lineage (GTDB taxonomy): Bacteria > Bacillota_I > Bacilli_A > Erysipelotrichales > Erysipelotrichaceae > CALVGQ01. Next base: position 33,204 of record CALVGQ010000018.1, read on the forward strand.
TCAAAAGCTTTATCTAACATATCTTTAGTCTGTTCGTAGTTTGGTGTTCTTGAAATACTGTACGATACTATTTCTCTATTGTGTAAATCAAGAATAGGAGATAAATATAGCTTGCCTGCAGCTATATGGAACTCTGATACATCGGTAGACCAAATCTCATTGCATTTAACTGTGCTGAAGTTTCTTTCGTAATAGGTTTTATGATTTTCTTTATCAATCACTTTGTCAAGTAAGATATTCTTAACAGTTCCATTCATATCACCTTTATAAGATTTATATTTAGCTTTCGGTGTTTTGGCATATAATCCCATCTTAGACATTAATCTTTTAACTTTCTTATGATTTACTCTATATCCTCTATTAATAAGTTCTAAAGTAATTCTACGATATCCATAACGGGCTTTATGAGTGTAGTAGATACCTATAATAGTATTCATGATATCATCATTCTTAATGTCTTTATCGGACTTATTTAAGGTGTAATAATATGTCGACTTTTTAAGCTTTGAAATATCAAGAAGGACCACTAATGGATACTTATGCTGCAACTCATGCACAACCATTACTTTGTCTTTGGTTGTTGGCCCTTCCTTGATTGAATTACAGCCCTCAATTTTTTTAAGTATTCATTCTCCGCTTTAAGCCTTAATATTTCCTCATCTTTAGCTTTAATGATGGCATCTTTATCGTTTGGATTAATTGGTTTAGTTACTTTTTTCATAGTAGGAGATCTCCCTTTGCGTTTCTCTACTATAGTATAACCATTTTCTTTATAGGATTTGATCCAATTGCGCAAGATTCCTTCGGATGTTAATCCATATTCAATGGCTGTTTGATAGGTAGACTTTTTATCTATTAAAACTTTATTGATTATTTCAAGTTTTAATTCTGGACTGTAATATCTATTTTTACCTTTTCTTAAAATATCTTCGCCTTTAAAATCAATAAGTTTGACAAGATATTTTATGTTAGATTTATTTATTCTGTATTGTTTGGATAAAACTGAAATGCTAACTCCAGATTTTCTTTTATGATATATCTCTATTTTCTGTTCTCTTGTATGCTTTGTCATAATAAAAGTGAACCTCCTTTAATTGATAGTCCAATTATTGGGGTTCACTTTATTGGAGCTCGTTTTCTTAAGAATGGGCACTGCGGTAGCAAACTCCCGCTTCCATTGAAATTCCCTTATATTCCATCAGCTCACTTACCGTTACCAGCTGATATCCTGCATCGATCAGCTGAGGAATGACTTGCTCCGCCGCCTCAACACTAGCTTGATGAATTTCATGCATCAGAATGATGTCCCCATCTTTGACATTTTCCATGATCGTTTTCACCGTGTTCTGAGCATCTTTGGTTTTCCAGTCCAGCGTATCAATACTCCACAGCACCAGCGGATAAGGGCTGGCCGCTTTCACCGAACTATTTACAGCCCCATAAGGCGGACGAACCGTTTTAACTTCATAGATCCCTTGAGTCAGCTCTCGGATCAAACGCGAGGTTTCACTGAACTGAAAGGCCAGGTCACTGCTGTTCAGTTTTGTTAATTTTGGATGAGAATAAGAATGGCTGGCCGCTTCGTTACCATTGCTGATCATTTCACGAATGATCTCCTCATTTCCGGAAATCCGGTTTCCCACCAGATAAAACGTGGCAACCTGTCCATATTGCTCCAAAAGATCTACTAATAATGGCATATTCTGTTTGTGCGGGCCATCGTCAAAGGTCAAGGCGACCATTGGACGATCCGGATCGATCACCCGTTCGGGAAGTTCAACCGGAGCATCCGCCACAGTCTGCTCCACCCCAAAATCAGCGTTTAAATGATTCGCAATCTGCGCAAGTGAAAGATCGATCTGCAAAGCGGGATGATTTCCGAACAGATTGGCATCAAAGTAAAACGAAAGCGTATTTTCTGTCAACCCAAAAGTTTCAAAATGCTGCGGGATCGAAGAAGTTTCACGGTAAAAGTCCAATGTATAGGCACTTTCCTGCATGCTGTCCATTTTCTTCAGCGTATTCCGCAGCTGAAGGCTGATTTTGCGCAAAATGGTCTGATCCAGCAGATCTTGCGAAGAAACGATGCTCTGTGTTTTTTGATCAAACAAAAGACTTCTATAATACACTTCATCATTTAAATTACTTGTAGCATCAAAAACCAGCGAGAGGTAGCGGTCGTTGATTTCTGTCATCGTATAATCTACTTTCAAAATCGCTTCTTCTTCAAACGACAGCCGCTCTTTTAGCTCCTTGCAGCTCTGTTGAATTTTCTGATCTGCTGCTGCAGAGTTCAAAACCGGATAGAACACGGCGGCAATGGCACCGTCCTGTCGGATTCGCTCTACTTCAATGGTCTCTTCGCTGCCTTGATTTCTTGATTTTTTCAAAGATTCCGGAATCTGCGGCATCAAAGCATAAAATCCCACTGCCGCCAGCGTGATCAAGGCTAAAAAAAGAATCATCATTCTTTTCGCAAAACCATTTAATCTTCTTCTTTCTCTTCGTTTCATCCTGTTTTTGCATCCTTTCTAGATTACTTCAATTTATTTCCTAGGAAATTCTTTTCTCGCTCACCTCTATTAGACGAAAGGCTTAAAGGAAAAGTTGAAATTAAATTATTTTTTCAATCATCTTTAAAAAAGATCAAAAAATAAGTCTCACTGATTGATCAGAAAATAAATAAAACAGGGCCACAAGCCTAAAGTGATTTAGGTTTAGCATTGCTCTTTTCTCAAACATTCTTTGTTAAAACTCTTAATAATGACAATGTTTCCGGATTTTTCAATAATTTTATAATAAGTTCAATATCTGAAGTTTTTTCTGATACTGCAGTGTCTTCTAGTTTTTCACCATATATTTCTTTCTTTATTCTTTTCATTTCTTTAACAATTTGCAGCGAGGAAGCGCCATCATTAATAGCTTCCTTAGAAACATCGACACCATCTCAAGTTAAAGCCAATCATTCTCCAATTTACAGCAAGCAAGAAAAAGATAAATTAATAGCTAAGGCAAGAACCTTCATATACTTCGAGGGCGTGCAGCAACGTTTCGACTGTCCGTATTTCTCTTTTTTTACTTTCGTATTTATTTTGGTAAAGAGCCTCTAAACAAGGATTGCAAAATATTAATTCCCATTTGACAGCTTGATTAAGTGAAATTTTTTAATAATTGACGTATTTTATTGATACTTTTAGTAGTAAACCTATTTAGTTCTTGCTTTTCTTTTTTATCGATTTCATTTTTACTTTAGCTAGACTCGCGTAGAATTTATCGATCATTCTAAGAGTCATATCATCAAGTTTGATATCATCTATTAAAGAAAAGAATAGAATTATATATCATTCCAACACGAGCACTATGTGAAGACATGGACCAAAAAGCTGGGTGAATACCGGCCATGAGCATGGATGCGAAATTAATGACAAAGCAAATTGCGAAAAAAATACCGATAGTAGTTAGATCTTTTACTTTCATTTTTTTCAGTACTTATATCAGACATGATAAATTTTTTCTTTAGTTAGTCGCCGCTAACTTTTTCAGTTTTTCAAAAGTATCTTTTGGCACTTTTAGTAATTATCCTAACAGACTTAAAAATTCTTTTCCGATCCAATCGATCTTTTTTATTCCGACCGATAGGATTTTTTTATTACATTTAAAAAATTTTTACTTTTTCTCAAGTTTTGATTTATTTTTTTATAATTACAAAAATTATTATGTGTTAAAAAATTTTAAGTTTTTAAACAAATCATCTTTACCATCTTGAATTGATCAGAAATTGCCATACTGACCTTTGTGGATAGCCTTAAGCCGTTTTTAGGGATGTAACGATAGTATGGTTCCTCCGCAATCACCTTCACATTACTCCCGATCTTTGCTGCTAGTTCTTCCGCTGAATCCACATAAAAGAACATTTGTGCATCGGCATGGCCAACCTGTTTCATATATTTTTTCTTCATCATGGTCATGCCTCTTTTGTTCACCGTATCAAAAACAACTTCCATATTTCCAAATTGCCCAATCATACGCAGAAGGGCAACGACCTTATGTTCCTCAAAATAATGGAATAATCCGCCCACAGTAACGAGAATAGGGGCATCCAGTACATCATTGCAAACTTTTTTGATCCATTCCTTCACAAAAGCATCCCCGGAAATATAAAGTTCCCGCTCCGTTTCGGGAAGAAGTCCTCGCCGGTATTCGATTACATGAGGCAGATCCACAGCATACCAACGTGTCCTTCCGTTATCACAACGGTAATAGGTTGTCTCCAGGCCACAGCCCAGCTGGACAATCACACCGTTTGGCCCTCGTTTCAAAAAAGACCGGATAAAACGATCCATATTAGCAGACCGGGAAGCAGAGGCCAAGAGGATATACTGGTTCTGCTTTTTCTGCTCAATCAAGTCCGAGGGCAGCTTATTTTTTAATTCCAATGCTTTTTTATCATATAAAATCTGCGGGCAGTGCTCACTGGCATAGATTCTGCCCAGCATAGGGACAAACAGAGTATCCTCCACAACGCCTAATGTTTGCATAACCAGTCCTCCTTATGGTGAGATTATTTCCGGCCTACCAGGAGTCTGGAAGATCCCAGCATCATCATGGCAGCCCGGCGATGGGAACCAAAAGCTTCCTGTGCAGTGTCAACGAGCCGAACATCCTGATACCCCATATCCCGCAGCTTCCGCGCGAAATCTTCCATATCACCATACAGCTTTGGCTTCATATCATCGTTAAGGGCAAAGACGCCGCCTTTTTTCAGCACCCGCAGGCTTTCCAGCAGCAATTTATGCATATCGGCTCCCATGACATTGTGATAGACATAGTTGCTGATGACCACATCAAAGCTCTCATCAGGAAAATCCAGATGCTTCGCATCACCATGCTGAAATGCACAATGGGAAGCCACGCCCTCACTGGCAGCATTTTTCTCGCAGAGCGCCTTGCTGTAATTGTACACAGCGCCCCAGTAATCAACACCGACCACTTTTGCTTTCGGCCATGTCAGAGCCGCACGAATTGCCAGTGCTCCGGAGCCACATCCAACTTCCAGAATCTTTCCATCACCAACATAGTCCAGATGGGAGAGAACAACCCTATGAACCTGTTCCATGATTCCGCCGCCGCCAAAGGCATACTGCCGTCTGATCCATGTGATCCAGATCAGCAAAATCACAAGTGCGATTGTGATGACGGCAAACAGCACACCGAGAACAGCGACATGAAATACATAAAAAGAGAGGACAGTCAGCACAGCGGTCAAAACTCCGATTCCGCCAATGATGTAAAAGACAGGATTGGACATCCAGCTTCCATAGTCTTCCCCGTGAGTTCCAAGTCGAATATTCTCCTGCTTCCATTGGTTCCTTTTCATTGCACTACCTCCATTTCACGCAAGTTTCCAGTTCTGGCTTCCTGTCTGCAGTTTTACCATATGAGTATACACTCCATTTTTCTCTGCCAGATCCTTCGGTGATCCTTCTTCTGCCACGGTGCCATCAGAAAGGACAACGATCTTATCTGCTCCGGCTACGGTACGCATCCTGTGAGCGATCACCAGAACCGTTTTATCTGCAATCAGACGGGAAAGGGCTGTCTGTATCAGAGTTTCATTCTCCACATCCAGGGAAGCAGTGGCTTCATCCAAAAGAATGATCGGCGCATTTTTCAGAAATGCACGGGCAATAGAGATCCGCTGGCGCTCTCCGCCGGAAAGTTCACAGCCATTTTCCCCGATATTGGTATGCCATCCATCCGGCATTTTTTTGGCAAATTCATCCACATTGGCAAGTTTCGCAGCCGCAATGACCTGTTCATCTGTGGCGTCTTTGTTTCCGATTCGGATATTTTCCAGAATCGTATTGTCAAACAGCGTAACATCCTGAAATACGATGG
>CALVGQ010000019.1 GCA_944327135.1 uncultured Erysipelotrichaceae bacterium
TAGATTCCGCCCATTGCCGCCAGAAAAAGCAAAGCATAGATCCCGTTCATCTTAAACCAGTCCAGCAAAGCCGCTGAAGGCCAACGCCATCAAAGCAGCGGTCACCAAAGCTACCGGATTGCCCTGGAAAGGAACCGGCGTTGTCGAAGTCTCCAAACGTTCCCGGATGCAGGACATAATGTAAAGAACGATGCTGAAACCAAGCGGAACAGCAAAAGAATACACCAGCATTTCAACAAAATCATAACCATTGGAAATGTTTGCCTGTGCGACATATAAAACCGCACAATTGGTGGTGATTAAAGGAAGATAAATTCCTAACGCTTTATACAGCGATGGAGAATATTTCTTTACAAACATTTCAACAAATTGAACGAAAGAAGCAATAACCAGAATAAAGGTAATTAGATCCATGTATTCCAGTTTCAACGGAACCAGTACCAGATGATACAAGGCATACGTGATGATGCTGGATCCCACGATGACGAAGATCACCGCTCCGCCCATACCAATGGCAGAGCTGCTTTTTTTAGAAACGCCCAAAAATGGACACATTCCCAGGAATTTACTTAAAATAATGTTGTTAATCAAAACAGCACTAATAAAAATTGTAAACAGATTCATCCTTACTTAGCCTCCTTCGTAGCCTTTGCATTGGAGCGGTTCTTCAAAACAGAAAACAGCGCAGCAAAGCAGGCAAAAGTCAAAAATGCTCCAGCACTGGTACCAAACAGCGGGATCTGAAAATCCTTCAAGAAATCAAAGGAAATGCTGAAAATCGTCTGAGTGGTCAGCGGATTGCTCAGCGACAGCGACATGGTCGCTAAGATCTGACGGACCGTTGAAATCAGCAGCAAACTGAATGTATAACCCAGCCCCATTCCCAGGCCATCCAGTGCAGAATCCAGCACACCATTTTTTGATGCAAAGGCTTCCGCCCGGCCCAGGATGATGCAATTGACAACGATCAAGGAGATAAAAACGCCCAAATTCTCATACAAGGTCGACATATACGCATGCAGCAGCAGCTCCACGCTTTTTACCAACGTCGCAATAACAACGATATACACCGGAATCCGAATCTCATTGGGTGTAATCTTGCGAATCGCAGAAATGATCATATTGGAAAAGATCAAAACGATCGTAACACACATGCCCATTCCGATCGCATTATCAATCGTGGTCGAAATCGCCAAAGTTGAACAAATTCCAAGATACAGGCTGAAAACCGGATTTTCCTTCACGAAACCGGACAGGAAATTTTGTTTTCTATTCATTTTCCTAATGCCTCCTTATTCCTTTTCGGCAGTATAATCAAGGACTGCCTGTACAGCTGCCTGAGCAGATTTGCTGGTATACGTTGCGCTGCTAACGATATCCGCCTCATCTACTTCTGTCACTCCGACAAATTTTGCCAGATATTCTTCATCAACCTGATCACCAATTCCCGGTGTATCATTAAATTCATCCATCACGACGGAAACAATCGCTCCCTCGCTTACCGTGATCTGATAAACATTGGTTCCTTGATATCCTTTGGCTTCAACCGTATAAACTCCATCTGTTTCACTGACGATCGTAGCCTTTTCATCACTATACAGCGCTTCCGTTGTTTCAGCGTTCTGTGATGTTTCGCTAGTGGCTTCTTCTGTTCCGCCCAATGCCAGCTGTATTGCAGCCAGCGCCGAACGAGATGTATAAGTTGCTCCGCTAACTACATCCAATTCGCTGTCTAGATCCGCACCTGCCAGCGTACTCAGATACGCTTCATTAACCTGATCACCGATTCCTTCCGTATCATTGAATTCCGTCATGACAATCGAAACAACTTTCCCCTCTGCCACTGTCACCTGATAAACATTGGCTCCGTGATAGCCTGTCGATTCAATGGTAAAGACGCCGTCTTCTTCACTGATAATGGTTGCCTGATTATCGCTGAAATCCTCTTTTAATGAAACCTTCTTGGTTTCTGGAACAGCCGGTTCTTCTACGGAAACATCCACTCCCGCTACCGAAGCATAAACTTCCTTCGCTGCGTTGATGCCTTTGATCACCGCCGTACTGGTTACAGTAGCTCCGCTGATCGTATTGATCGTATCATTGACGGTCTTCCCTACAACGCTCTCTTTAAATTCTGGCTCAGCAACCTTGGCTCCCAAGCCATTAGTTTCCTGCTGTGCCAATACCTCAAAGCCAACAATGTTGCCGCTTAGATCAAAACCAATCATAAACTGGACCGGAGAACTAGAATTGTATCCTGTAACTTCTACTTTAAAGGCAAAACCTTCTCCCTCCGCCTGATAACCGCTCTTGACTAGGCCGGTTGCATCTTCAAAAGTGATTTCACTAAAGCTGCCTCCCGGGAAAATTACTTCCAGATTGGCTTTTTCTGCTGCCAGCGACTGGTTGGCAATGATCGGAGCCGTCAGTTCATTGACATAGGAAAGGATTCCTCCCGCCAGGGCACTGACAATGGCCAGAAAAACTGTTAATTTCAAGATTTTCATGCGAGCTGTCCTCCTTACTTGCCTGCCGCTTCAAGCGCGGACTGAACGGCTTCAATAACAGAATTACTAGTATAGCTGGCCCCTGAGACAATATCAAATTCATCATTCAGGGTCTTTCCAACAAAGCTATTCAGATAGTCCTCCGAAGTAGCATTATCGCCAATTCCCAGAGTATCTTCAAACGTCACGCATTCCACTCGAACTACCGCTCCGTTTTCAACTTCGACCTCAAAAACATTGGTTCCCTGATAGCCTTTGGCTTCGATGGTGTAGACATTGCCCTGCGCCTGAACGGAAGGTCCGCTAATTTCCTGCGCTTCCATACCCAAGCTGCAAGCACAGGCAATTGCTACCCCAGCCACGAAAAAGATACCGATCGAAACAAGATTTTTCTTCATCATTTTGATCTGATTGCCATCGGTCAGTTTTTCGATCATCGGGGTCATCATATTCATCAACAGGATCGAATACAGTACTCCTTCTGGAAGGTTGGCTTTGATTCGAATGATGACCGTCAATACTGCACAGCCGATCGCAAACAGAATCCTTCCTGGTGCACTGGTCGGATTGGTCACTGGATCAGTCATCATAAAGACAGCTCCAAACATTGCTCCTCCTGTCAGAAGATGATACAGCGGATACCAGAATCCGACCCCATGCAGCGTTCCAATCAGCAGGGTAATGATAAATAGAGTAGCCAGATAAGTCACCGGAACACGCCAGTCAATCACTTTGCGCCATGCCAAAAAAGCCCCGACTAACAAGATAATCAGCGCTGAGGTTTCCCCCATGGCCCCTGGATAGTTTCCAATAAATAAATTGCCCAACCCACCGAACTGATCCAGAATCACGTTGATGCTGTTGTTGGCTACCAGCCAGCCGTTCGATGCAATCGTTGAAGTTGGCGTAGCTCCAGTAACAAAATCTGCTGCGACCTTTCCACTGAACGAAGCGAAAATAACGGCCCGTCCTACTGCAGCCGGATTGAAAATATTCTGTCCAAAGCCGCCGAAAACCAATTTACCAAATACGATGGCAATGATGGTCGAAGCAATCAGCGCGTAAACATCAATATTCACCTGGCACATCAAAGCCAGAATAATCCCGGTCACCCAAGGATAAGAACTTTTTAATGTGCTCAAAATGTCTTTTTTTGTAGCCAGACACCACAGAATTTCTGTAACACAGGCTGTAACCACGGCAGCCACCATCAAAAAGACCGCCCGGATTGCATAGCTTGCTCCATAATCCGCATTGGTCGCATACAGCACCAAGGTGAATGCAAACACAACCAGCAGCCCTGCTGTCAGTTCCATCATGATTCTTCCCGTGCTCAGCGTATCGCGGTAGTTTGGAGACGGCTTAAACGTAAATTTCATCTTCCTCGTACCTCCTGTTATTTCTTTTGAAGCGACATATACCGTTTCGCTCTTCTTACGCCTTCTGTCACATCAATCTTGGAAGGACAGATATAGGTGCACAACCCGCATTCAATGCAGCTCATCACATCCAACTTCTTTAAGGCATCGATATTCTTGGCCTTTTCCGCATTGTTGATACGGACTGGCTGCAAGCCGGCTGGGCAATGATCAGAACATTTTCCGCAACGAAGACATGGCACCTGCTCAACCGGAGTATTTTTCAATACCGTCAAAGCATTAGAATAAGGAGTAATCACAAACGCATCGCTAGTGATCGTTTTTCCCATCATCGGGCCACCGGCAATCAACAAAACATCTTCTGCTGTATAACCGCCGCAGGCTTTGATCACCTCTGCCGCAGAAACACCAACAGGAACTTCTACGTTGCATGGCGTATTTACGGCATCTCCAGAAACCGTCACCATCTTCTTTACGATAGGCATTCCACACAGCATCGCATGGGCAAAAGCAATCGCTGTAGAAGCGTTGTTCACTACTACACCGATCTCGCTTGGCAGCTTGTCATAGCGTTTTTTTGTTACCTCATAGACCAGTGTTCTTTCCCAGCCCATCGGATACACATCCGGAACTGCCTTCACTTCAATATCATTAAATTCTTTGAAGGTCTCGATCAAAGTTGGGATGAAATCCTTCTTTGTCTCTTTGATACAAACATAAGCCTTGGCCGCTTTGCACATTTTTTTCATCGTGCTGACGCCAACCTTCAATTCATTCAAAGATTCATGCATCTGCTTATAATCCGCAGTGATATAAGGTTCACATTCCACAGCGTTGATGATCAGTGTCTCAATTCCCTTGATCCCCTTATATTTAATATAGGTTGGAAAACCGGCGCCACCGCATCCGACGATTCCCGCTTCCATCATAAAATCAACCAGTTCTTCTACCGATGCCGAATTCGGATCGATCGGCTTCAGCGGAGCTTCTTCTTCATATTTTCCATCATTTTCAATCGCTAAATGATCCACCGGACGAAGGCTTGCATGCATCACCTTTTCAATTCCCTTGACCGTTCCGGAAACAGAAGAATACAGCGGAACCTTAAAGTGGTCATTGCGAACCGCTACCTTCGTTCCGACCTTTACTCGATCACCTTCCTTAACGAGAACCTCAACCGTAGTTGAGCCCATGTTAATCAGAGGGATCAGTACTTTTGAACCAGCATCCACCTTGACGACTTCCGCATGGCTTGTCAGCTCTTTGTGACCATTTACATGTTTTCTCATTGGTCCTGTAATAAATGCCATTCTATCTACCTAATCCTTTCTTGATTTCTTACCATTTTATCGCTGGAGCATGATAAAAAAGCCCTTATGCGGTAAAATCATTTCATATTATAGCACTCGTTCTTTCACAAGGAAACCTATTTTTTTCACGAAGAGATGACTTTTTTTTCACAAGTCTTCTTCCCTGCTGCTTTTTGCGTAAAATTCCCACGGGCATTCTGAAACTGTGGTATAATCAACAACGGTGATAAAAATGAAACGATTTAATAAACTGCTTTTGTGCACGCTGATGCTCACCGGCTGCACTTTCAAAAACCCTTCCTCCTCTGTTGCTCCAACCCTTGCGCCAGAGCTCGAACAATACAGCGAAATCAATTACACTGCCGGATTCGATACGTTTCTGCAGTTGATTACCTATTCTTCTTCCCAAGAAGAATTTGATTCCCTGATGCAGCAGGCTGTAGATTTATTTACGCTTTATGATCACTATTTTGATATCTACGATCTGGCGGAAGGAATCAACAATCTTAAAACGATCAATGATCAAGCTGGAATAGCGCCAGTTGAAGTTGCTCCGGAAATTATTGAATGTTTGCTTCAAGCCAAAGAATTTTACGAGCTTTCCAATCATGAATTTGACATCACGCTAGGAGCGGTCTTGCAGGTTTGGCATGCCTATCGTGAAGAAGGTATTGCCTTAAACAATGAGGGTGAATATGGCAAGGTTCCTTCTCAGCAGGAATTAGAGGCTGCGGCGGCCTGTACCGGATGGCAATATGTTGAAATAGACGAAGAAAACAATACTGTCTATATTACCAATCCATGCGTTTCTTTGGATGTTGGCGGAATTGCGAAAGGCTTCACTGCCGAAAAGATCGCTGAAAAGATTGAAGATCGACTTAGCGCCGGGATCATCAATGCCGGCGGCAACAATCGTACGATGAAAACCAAGCCCAACGGCAGCGATTGGATTAGCGGGATTCAAAATCCGAACGGCAACGGTTCCCTATTGGCCGTTGCGGTCAGTGGCAGTCAGTCGATCGTTACCAGCGGCGATTATCAGCGTTACTATTTTGGAGAGGATGGAATCCGATATCATCACATCATTGACCCAAAAACCAATTTTCCTGCCGATTTGTATCGTTCTGTCACTATCATCACCCAAAACAGCGGGGATGCCGATGCACTTTCGACTACCCTGTATACGCTAAACTTAGAAGAAGGCCGAAAAGTATTGCAGCAATACAATGAACTTCATCCTGATACACCGGCCTCTGCCGTTTGGATCATGGATCAAGATCAGGCCGCCGAAGATATAAACGGCTTTACTGTCGATGAATTCTATGTGACCTGTAGCGATGATCTAAAAGATAAAATTCAACAGTTAAATTAAAAAAAGGAAGATTGATCTTCCTTTTTTTAAAGCTAGACGCTGAACACTTTTAGATCGCGCCTAAATTGCCTCTCCTGTTTTATCCAGTCAAAAAGTAAAGGGTCCATTTATATGATCACCCGAATATTTTCCTTATGATCAACTGTCAGGATCGGATGTGCCAGCAGATATTCAGCCAAACATTCAACCATGTCCTTTTGATGATCCTGAACGACCTCACAGCCTTGAAGCATCATAAAATCCCCGCCGCCGCTGGCCCGATAGTTGCTCATGGCAATCGTAAATTGATCGTCCTGCTTCACCTCAACACCGTTTCGTTTCAGCTCGACGATCCTTTGACCAATTGGATTGCTAACTTTGATCGTGTATTCCACCCCATCAACCATATCATAGTTATAATGCTGCGGCTTTGGCGCTAAATAGCGATCGGAAACCACGATTTTTCCATCACGGACACTAAAATATTCCGCGCTTTTTTCCAAAAATTCTTTTAAGATTTTGCCGCTAATCTTCAGTGTTACCAGCGTATTAGGAAACATATAACTGGCAACCAGATCCCGCATCGTTATCTCCTGATTGAAGCCCCGTGCTCCATTAAACAGAGCCTGGCTGGAAAGATCAGCCTGTCCAAATTCCCGCTGGACCTGATTCAAAAAACTGATAAGCGGATGCTTATGGATTCGGCCCTTTAATTCATCACGGACCAGAAGATCGCCCTCTTTTAAACGCCCCAACGGCTGATCGAGCCACTGCTGAGTCTTTTCTTCTTCTTCCCGAATCAGCTCAAGCAATGTTTCATCCACTGGCTGATTCGCTTTCAGCAATTCAGCATGAATTGCATGAGTTTCCAGATCCCATTCAATAACCGCCAGCTCACGGCCATTGCTGGCCGTTTGAGTCACCGTTTTCCCATTACAGACAGTCGCCAAAGAGCGATGCTGATGCCCGCTGATAATCACATCCACCCCTTCGATCTGACACATCTGATAGCCAAGATTTTCCCCTGTCAGCGCTTCTGTTTCTTGTCCGCTTAGCAGATCTTTTTCAAAACCGCCATGGTAGACCACCACGATTCCATCTACCTGCTCTTTACTGCGAATCAGATCAACCGTCTTTTGGACATACTCCAAAGCATTTTCAAAACTGATTCCGGCAATATTTTTCGGTTGCTCCCAATGCGGAATATATTGAGTGGTGACTCCGATCAAAGCGATGCAATGCTGCTCATCAAAATAATGGATCGTATAATCAGCTCCCAACGGTTCCTCATTTTCCACCAGATTACCGGTCAGACATTCGGCATGCACCTCCTGCATATAGCGATGCAGCATAGGTAACCCATAGTTAAAATCATGATTGCCAAGATTATAATAATCATACTCCAGCGCATTCAAGGCCAGCGCCATCGGATGGATCTTTTCCTTGGCATAACGCTGATGATACGTGTTTAGCGGGCTTCCCTGCAAGACATCTCCATTATCAATCAGCAGTGTATTTTCATCCCTTAACCGTCGAATATGCGCACTCAACCGAGAAAGCGACTGTTCCGCTAAAGAACCATCGCTATAAAGATACGGGCTGATAAAACCGTGTACATCGGAAGTCGCTAACAGTCTGATTTTCATATTATCTCCTTTTCACTGCGTCAAACAGCTTCTTTCTGTTTCATGAAGAAAACGTACCGAAACTCCGGTACGTCTTTTTTTATTTTTTCCCCAAAAGCCGGAACATATTCTTTTTGTAAACTTCAACTCCTGGCTGATTGAATGGATTGATGTCCAGCAATAGACAGCTGGCAGCACAAGCCTGAAAGAAGAAAGCACACATCGCACCAAAAGTTGCCGCACTCATATCCGGGATCGTAATGATTAAATTTGGAACATGGCCGGTTTCCTCATGAGCTTCCAAGGTTCCTTGGCAAGCCATCTTGTTAACCCAATCCAAACTTTTGCCTGCCAGATAATTCATATGATCCAGATCTTCTGCATCCTCCGGGAAGATCCCATCCAACATAGGCTTTTCAGTCAGCAGCAGGGTCTCATACAATACCTTTTTCCCCTCTTGAACAAATTGTCCCAATGAATGCAGATCCGTTGAGAAATTTGCACTGCAAGGCAAGATTCCTTTGCCCTCTTTGCCTTCTGATTCGCCAAACAGCTGCTTCCACCACTCGGCAACCATCGCCATCTGGGTCTCATAGCTGACCAACATTTCCGCATCCTTTCCCTGATTCTGCAGAATCCGGCGTGCTACCGCATACTGATAGGCTGGATTTTGAGTCAGATCCGCTGTATCCAGCAGCTCTGCCATTTTTCGGCATCCATCCATCAAGGCCTGAATATCTACTCCGGCAATCGCCAACGGCAATAATCCTACCGGCGTAATCACTGAATATCGGCCACCGATATCATCTGGAATGACAAAGGTTTCATAGCCTTCCTTATCCGCAAGCTCCTTTAAGGTTCCGCGGGCTTTATCGGTTGTAGCAATGATTCGTTCGCGGCATTCTTCTTTTCCATAGCGTTCCTCCATCCATTGCCGGATCATTCGAAACGCCATCGCCGTCTCAGTTGTAGTTCCCGATTTGGAAATAACATTCAGGATTACCGAACGTCCTTCAATATGATGCATCACCTGTTTAAAATAAGTGCTCGAAAACGTATTGCCGATAAAGATTACTTCCATGCCATCATCCGGATACATTCCCTTGATCATTTCATAGGCCGCTCTTGCTCCCAGATAAGAGCCCCCGATTCCGCAAACCAGCAGCACTTCACATTTGCTGCGAACCCGTTCAGCTGTTTTCAGCATTCGGGCAAATTCTTCCTTATCATAATTAAATGGCCAATTCAGCCAGCCGATAAAATCATTTCCTTTACAGGTATGTTCCTTCAAGGATTGATGGATCGCATGGATCTGAGGCTGATAGCTCAGAATGTCTTCTTGTAAAAATGCATGGGAAGCGTCAAATTTAATCATATTCATTCTCCTTCTTCGCTTGTTCTATCCATTGGGGCAGCGCCTTGGCAATCGACTGAAATCCCAGCCGCATCGGCGGAAGATAAGCCTTTCTTTGCCTCGACTTTTCTTTGCGCAGCGTACTATGCTGCAGTGCTTTTAACGAAAGCCGGGCATGATGACTGGACTCATCCAGATCAATAACCTTGACTTTTACCCGATCTTTCACATTCACAAAGTTTTTGACATCTTTGACATATCCGTCAGAAATCTCCGAAATGTGAATCAATCCCGAAGTTTTGTCATCGATCATCACAAAAGCCCCATACGGCTGAATTCCGGTCACGGTTCCTTCCACGATCTGTCCAATCTTCAACTGCATATTCTCTCTCCAATCGGCTATATTATACCACTTTCTTAATGTTTTTCATCTGTTTTCTTCCAGTGCTAAGCAAAGCATCAAAGCAGCACAGAATTCTCTTGAAAAAATACCCATCAGCAGCAGCAAGCTGTTTTTAGCCGTTTCTTCTCGCAGCAGCCGAGCAAGAACAATAATCAGCTCTTTTTCACTGATCTTTTCAAATAACCGTCGCAAAGCCGGAAGCTTCATCTGTTTGATCTGCTGAATGATCTCCAATAGCTCCTCCAGATGTGCTTGATAATATTGACAGCACTCGTTCAAACATGCCTTGGCATCCAGAATTGTCCATGCAGAGGGGCAAAGCAGAAGGTCAACCAAAAGATCCAGCGCTGTTTCTCCATATTCCGTTTCTTCCATCATGGCCTGCCTTGCATAATTTTTAAGAGCTGAGGTGGCCGGCTGGGCAGAAAATGGATTAAGACTTTTCCTGACCTTTCCCCGATTCAGTTCCATCTCCCACTCCAGCAATCGCCAGTAAAATTGACGCATCAATGCTGGATCGATCTGCTGCGGATTAAACGTACAGCGAACACCAACTAATCTCTTCCATCCTTTCAGCATATCAAAATAACCAAGTGTAATTCTTCGATCCAGTTCATCACGTTCAAAATCCAGAAATGAGCCAAGATCTTCCTGTGGACGAAGATACAGAATGTTTGGCCGTCCAAAAAATTCAGGATGCTGAATTCGGCTGTTCAAATCCACCACGATCAGCTCCTCTGCCCCCATTTGAATTGCCAGCTCAATCGGCAAATTATCTGCATAACCGCCATCCACATAGTCTTCCCCTTCAAAGCTGCACACTGGGAACACTGGAAAGCAGCTTGCCGAGGCCAAAAGATAGGAACCACAGTTTTCCCGCGTCATCTCTTTTTTAGTAATCATGACCGGGCGATTTTGCGAAATCATATAAGTCACTAAGCCAAAATCAATCTCAGAAGCCTGAAGTGCATCAAAATCCAAACTATTTTCGATCATTTTTTTCAGCGGATCAATATTGACCCCTTTCTCTTTCAGAGTCTGTTTAAAAAAACGCAGTACATCCTTTTTGCGTTCAAACATTTCTTCCATATTGATGTTCAGAGAAACTCCTTGTGCGATCACATCTTCCACAGTCAGACGCTTCCACAAAGCCACAACCTCTTCCGTCTTTTTTTCTGCCACCATGCAGCCAATCAACGCGCCGATACTGGTCCCTGTCACTAAATCCGGAACATAGCCCATTTCCTGAAGAGCAATCAAAGCTCCGATATGATAAGCGCCCTTGGACCCTCCTCCAGCTAAAACAAGCCCTTTTTTCATAGTTTTTCCTCCGTTTTTTATTTTACCACCAATTTTCCAGGACCTGATGGATTTTTGTTTTACTTTACACAAAATGTGCTATACTTTATAAGCGAGATCAGTGAGGATGCAAATTATGGATTTCAATCTTTTTCCGCTCTGCGCGGCGATTAGTGCCAATCTCACCGCTCAGATCGTTAAGCCGTTTTTCTATTACCGGATTCACAGGGAATGGAATTTTGATATTATTTTTGACAGCGGCGGTTTTCCAAGCTCTCACACCTCGATGGTGACCGCCCTGACGATTGCCGTTGGAGTCGTAGAAGGCGTTTCCTCGACCTTATTTGCCGTCACCCTGATTTTCTCTTTGATCGTATGCTATGATGCAGCCAATGTTCGTTATTATGCCGGTCAGAACATACAGATCACACAGCAGCTGATCAAGGACATTCAGGATCTGACTCAAACCAAGCTGGATGATCCAATTTACCTGACCAAGATCAAAAACATCCTTGGTCATAAATGGATTGAAATTTTCGGCGGACTGGTCTGGGGAGCATTGGTAGCTGGAATCTGGCTGCTTATACTCAGTTAATACAGGAGGAATCACTATGCAAACCATGGAAGAACAAATCCTACAGACGATTGAAAAAATCCGTCCCTATATTCAGCGGGACGGTGGAGATGTTCAATTCGTTTCTTTTCAGGACGGAATCGTTACGGTTCGGATGTTGGGGGCCTGCGCCGGCTGCCTGGCCTTGGATGAAACGCTAAAAGACGGGATCGAAGCAATTCTGCTGGAGGAAGTTCCAGGAGTAACAGAGGTCCGTTTAGACAGCCCAGAAGAAATCTTCTAGGCTTTTTTATGTTCCAATCACTTTTTCCAGCATCATCTGAGGAACTTCTCCCTGCACGACCTGAATAACCAATGGGATCCGGCATTCCATCGGAACGGTATTCATTAAAAACGGAGTGATGACCACCATATCTGTGACAATCAACAAATCAATTTGAATCAACGTATTGTTGACCCCATAGGGCGTTGTCGTGACCTGAATCTGACCACTGCTGGAATGCATGACTTTCAGCCTTACATTGATACGCGGACCCAGATCCGAAAAAACAGCCAACCCTGTAAAATAACCCAGATGGATCGAATAAATAATTCCTTTATCATAATAAAGAACATTGGTATACGGGTCCTTGATTCCTAATGAAGCAGCCGTCAAACTAGCTGTTGCGGCATCAAGGCCTGCATTGAGAATCTGATTCAGCTTTTCTGTGTTGTAAGTAAGCCCTAGGACATTTCCCTCCTCATCTTTCAATGTACTGACTAACGAGGTAGTATCCAACTGCAGCGATTCAATTGCCCTTTGTACTACTTTGGTTGCGGCATTGTTGGCCTCGACCATGGCAATGCTGGAAACTTGCGGACGAATCTGTTCATTCATTGCCAGGATTCCCCAAACAGGGATTACAATCATTCCAGCGATGATCCCTACTGCAATTCCTCTTTTAATATTCATGGCTCATCGCTAGTAAAGCCTGCTGGCCGCTCATTCCAATGAGCAGCCCCTTTTTTATTGCCTGGGCTGATAACTCTGTCACCGGATTGCTTAACAAAGCCTCAGGGGTCCGCCCTTTTCCAATACAAACCGGAACACGGCAGCGGCGCCCAACCGCTTCAATTTTCCAACATTCGTCAAAGAGAATGCCATGGGTACAATAAATCAATTGGGTAGTCAGTCCAGGCAACTGAAGAGTCACGCAAAGAAAAGGACTGTCATTGATCTGTAAGGAACGAACACTCACCATTTTAATTCCTCCTTTATTCAGTATAAGCAGCACGATCCATAAATATTTCTCATCAGTTTTTTTATAAAAAAACAGTTCTTTAATGAAAACTGCATTTTTTTTATGATTTTACTAATTTTTTTTCGTATTCATCGATTAAATCTTGATTTTTTTTGAAATAATTAAACATTTTTTTCTATTTTTTGTTGACTTTTTGAATTTCGACAATAGAATGATAATATCAAGAAAGGGGAGCCTAAAATGAAAATTGAAACACCATTTGATGAATTTGGATCACTGGTCTTTGACGAAAAATTAATGAAGGAGCGCCTGCCGTATCCTTCTTATACCAAATGGCGAGCCACTATGCTGCGGCAAAACCAGTTGGACCGGGATACTGCTGATGATATCGCACATGCAATGAAACGCTGGGCACTGGAAAATGGCTGCACACATTTCACCCACTGGTTCCAGCCCATGACCGGTTCAACAGCCGAAAAGCACGATGCTTTTATTGAACCTGATGAAAATGATCAGCCGCTCATTCGTTTTTCTGGAAAAAGTCTGATCAAGGGAGAACCTGATGCCTCCAGCTTTCCCAGCGGTGGTTTGCGAGCCACCTTTGAAGCACGCGGCTATACGTATTGGGACTGTACCAGTCCAGCCTTTATCCGCGACAATGTGCTCTGTATTCCCAGCGTTTTTGTCTCCTACACCGGAGAAAGCTTAGATAAAAAGTCTCCGCTTTTAAAATCCTGTGAAGCGGTCAGTGCCGCGGCTGTCAGAATTGTCAATATTTTTGGTGATAAAGAAGTCCGTAAAGTTGAACCTATGGTCGGCCTTGAACAAGAATACTTTTTAATTGATAAGCATTTTTATGACCGGCGGCTGGATCTGAAACTGACTGGCCGTACTCTGTTTGGAGCCATGGCTCCAAAAGGCCAGGAATTAGGCGATCACTATTTTGGAAGCATCCCCACTCGTGTTGCCGCTTTTATGAAAGAGGTCAATAAAGAGCTGTGGAAACTAGGAATTTATGCCAAAACCGAACACAATGAAGTCGCCCCTGCTCAATTTGAAATTGCGCCAATCTTCTCCAGTGCTAATATCGCTGTCGATCAGAATCAGTTAACCATGGACATCCTGCGCAAAGCCGCAGAACATCATGGATTTGCCTGCCTGCTGCATGAAAAACCATTTAAAGGAATCAATGGTTCCGGTAAACACAACAATTGGAGCCTAGTCACAGATGATGGTCAGAATCTCTTTGAACCTGGAGATAAGCCCTCTGAAAACGTTCGTTTCTTATTGTTTGTCTGCGCTTTTATCAAAGCAGTGGATACCTATCCTGAATTACTTCGGATGGCAGCTTCCGGTCCGGGCAATGACCACCGTCTTGGAGCCAATGAAGCTCCGCCGGCGATCATGTCCATTTATTTGGGAAGTGTAATCGAAGAAATTCTATTGGAGCTAATCGATTCCAAAAAGACGGCTTCCTCTTTTTCTAAGGATAGCCCTTTTGCTCCAATCAGCGGTCTTTCCTATATTCCAAAAGATAACACCGACCGCAACCGAACCTCTCCGATGGCCTTTACTGGCAACAAGTTTGAATTCCGTATGGTTGGCTCCTCGCTTTCCAGTTCTTCGGCCAATGTGGTGCTGAATACGATTATGGCCGATGTTCTTAATGAACTGGCTGCCGAATTGGAAGATCTGAAATACAAGCAGGACATTCGAACCAAAGCGATTGAACTATGCAAAAAAATCGTTGCTGAACACAAACGGATTCTCTTCTCCGGGGACGGCTACTCCGATGAATGGGTCGAAGAGGCCAAGCGACGCGGTCTTCCAAATATCTGTTCTTTCATCGAATCCGTACAATTTTACACGGACCCTCGATCCGTCAGTCTGTTTACCCGCAATCATGTTTATACTCGAAAAGAATTAGAAGCCCGAGCAGAAGTACTGTGTGAACAGTACATCAAAACCATTGACATTGAGGTCAAAACCTTCATTCATCTTTGTCAAAGAGAAATTCTCCCCTGCATGCTCGAGCACCTGAATCTGCTTAGCGGCAAACCTGCCGCCATCCAGCAAAGTGCTTATTTTAAGAAAACAATCACCGCTATCAGCCAGACAATAGATCAGTTGGATGAACATTGCACCCGTCTTGAACAGATGTTCAGTGAATGTCTAAAAGAAACTAACAGCCAAACAAAAGGAATCCGCATCTATCATGAAGTGCTGCCTATTCTTGAACAAGCTCGTTCTCTTATCGACAGCTATGAAAAGATCGCTCCAAAAAGCTGCTATACTCTTCCAACTTATGATGAAATGCTGTTTACTTTCTAATTGATCTTCAACAGCAAGGGCCCTGACTTTTGTCAGGGCCCTTGAATTTTTTATCACTAAAATGTCGTTCGTCCTCTTTTACAGCTTCATTCGATCTTGATTTCCCGTTCCTTTAACCGTCGGGCTACCGCTTCGCGGACCAGCGTATACAAGATCGAGAAGACCGGAACTCCCAAAAACATTCCAACAAAACCAAAATATGCTCCTCCTACAATGATCGCAAACATGATCCATACGGTAGGCAGCCCCATCGAATCCCCCAAAATTTTAGGGCCAAGAATGTTTCCATCAAACTGCTGCAAAGCAACAATCCAGATCACAAAGGTCAATGAATCCTGCGGAGCCGTCACCAACAAGATAAAAAAACCTGGAACAGCGCCAATAAAAGGACCAAAAATGAGAATCATGTTAGTCACGCCGACAATGAAGCTGATCAGCACAGCAAAATCCAGCCTCAAGATCAGCATCCCCAGATAACACAAAATTCCAATGATCAATGAGTCAATCATTTTGCCAATCACAAAGCGATTAAACATTCGACTGGAAATATGGGTCAATTCTATCAGCCAATCCACCTGTTTTTTCGGAAGCAGCACATAGAAGAACCGCTTGCTGTTTAGATAAAATTTTTCTTTATCCAGCAAAAGATAAGTTGCCACGATTAAAGCAACAAAAAAATTAAAAATTTGAGTCACGACAAACCAGGAGTAGCTGAGGATTGCCGGCATTTTTTGTTTCAGCAGCTCCACTGCACTCATCAAAGCCTGTTCACCAGTATTAATCAGCCAATCAAATAATTCCTGAGAGAGATGCAGCCGTTCGATCCATTCTGAAAGTGTCCGAGTACTGGAATCCATAGAAACATTCAGTGTTTGGATAAAATTCTGGATACTCGCTGAAACCTGATTCACCAATAAGTACACAAAACCGCTTAAACAGATCAGCAAAAGAAGCATCGAAAGGGTCACCGCGATTTTGCGTTTAGTCATCGGACGAACATCCCAATTTTTCAGCAATTGCTTTTCAATCCGTTCACTGACGCTGCTTAGCAAAAAAGCAAAAAAGAATCCCAAAATAAACGGCATCAGAATATAAAGCAGATTCCGCAGGAAGATCTGGATCGGTTCAAGATTCTGAATTAAAAAATAAAAGGCGACAACCCCAAATCCAGCCAAGGCAAATGCCAAAGCCTGTTCTCTTGTCTGTTCCTTGATTTTAATCTTCATTCATCATCACCGGCTTTATTTTATCATAAATCCATGCTGTCAACTATGAAATTCTACAGTTTCATGATAAAATAAATACTGTTGGCAAGTAAGCCGTAACAATCGTTCAGATAAGGAGAGAAAACTATGCTGTATATTTTAGCTGGCGTTATCTTTGGAAGCGTCTTATGCTACTCATTCGTCAAAGAATTTCTGGAAATGCGCCATGGTACCAAAAAAGCGCTCGCTACTGCAAAAGATTTTGTTAAAAATGACCACTCCTTGTGGCAGCGGATCTTAAGCATCGCCGGCGTTGCAATTGGCATTTTTGCTGCTGTTTACAGCTCAGGAGCTTTTGATCCAGCTGCCAAGGATGATCTGACTGTTGCCTTGGGAATCGCTTTGGCCTTGATGTTTGTCGGACAATATCTGGCTATCCTTTATCACGCCAGCTACTGGATCAACGATCAGTCCCTGATTACCTGCGGAAAACTGATTCGCTTCAAGTCAGTCAAAAGCATTCGAACCAAGCGTTCTTCTTTCATGAAGAATTTTACAGTCACCACTTACAGCGGTGATGAAATCCTCGTTTCTAAAAAAACAGCGCTGGCGCTGCAGGAAAAAACCGGAAAAAAGATTGCAATGCAATGATCCAGGCAGGAATCCCTGCCTCTTTTTTCTTTTCCTTTTACTTTCCCTTCAATGGTGTATAATACTACCGGTGATGCCATGAAAATCATGACTTTTAATTTAAAAAATGATACGGTCTTTACACGAAAATCCATGCGCTGGCAAAATCGCAAGACACTCATCCAGCAGCTATTACGAACATATCAGCCAGATATTATCGGCGTTCAGGAATTAACGCCGCTTGCCAAGTTAGAGATGCAGGATCTGCTTCCAGAATACTGTTTTGTCGGACAGCCGCGTAACAAGCATTGGAAAATCATGAATGAACAAACCGATATAGGCTATCTGCGTCAGCGTTTTGAATGCCTGGAAGAACAAACTCTATGGCTTTCCGCCCGGCCGGAACAAAAAGGGAGTCGAGTCTGGACCAGTGTTTTCCCACGGATCTGTACAAAAGCTTGCTTCTACGATTCATCAAGCGGACAGCGTTTTCTTGTCTACAACACCCACCTGGACCATCTGCTTCCTTATTCTCGAGCCCAGGAGCTGGTCATTTTAGACAAACTGCTTAAACAGCCGCTGACACATGAACTTCCGCTGATTTTAATGGGCGACTTCAATACCACTCTTTCCAGCAAAGCCCTAAAAACATTTTTATATCGGCAAAACACGCTTCGATGCGTTTACAGCTCGATGCAAGCACCGCTTCACAACACCATTCATACCGGTAACGGACAGCGAAAACTGAAAAAACAGCCTATCGACTATATTTTTGTCAGTCAGCAGCTTTCAATTGAAAGCTGTGAAATCATCACCGCCCAATTTCAAGGCTCATATCCTTCCGATCATTATCCTGTGATCTGCCAGTTGGAATGGAAAAAATCCCCGTTTTATGAATAAGCCTCAAGTTTTTTAAGATCCATCCAAAAATTGAAAGATGAAATCAACGATACTTCAACGGATCCTTTATTGAATCCGTTTTTTTCTTCCCTGTTTGATCCAGAATAGTGATCGGCAGTCTACCTGTTCCAGTTTAAGCAACTGCAGTTTACGCTCAATTCCTCCAGCGTAGCCAGTCAGATTCCCATCTGATCCAATAATTCGATGGCAGGGAATCACAATTGAAATCGGATTATGTCCCACCGCTGATCCTACCGCCTGTGCTGCCATTGACGAACGCTGCAGCACAGCGGCTGCTGCCTGCGCCAATGCTCCATAGCTGACACAGGTTCCATAGGGGATCTTTAAAAGCTGATGCCAGACGAGTTTTTGAAAATCACTCCCGACCAGCTTCAGCGGCAGTTCATTGGGGTCCGGTCTTCCTTGAGCAAAATACCGTTTTAACCAGTCCTCCGTCTGCTGAAAAACCGGATGTTCGGTCCATTGGGTCCTTTCTTTTTGAAACGGATGAAAAAAATATCGCTGTCCTTCAAACCACAATCCTGCTAAAGCATTGTCCTGCTCTGCCAAAATTAAAGATCCAAGCGGCGACTGCACACGTTTGATCCTGATCATTTGTTCTCCTCTCTTTATTTAAAAAAGGCAGAAGGACCCTTCTGCCTAAACATCCTTATTTTCCCGCTTTATGTAGAGCTCAATCCTTCAAAACCTTTTGACACCGCGGGCAAAGACCATGCTCATCATGATCACGGGAAATATTCCAACAGCGCGGACAAACCGTTCCTTCCATCTTTTCAACCTGAATCCGGGTCAATTCCTGTTTCAGCCCCTCATTTTGCGCAAATTTTACTTCGGAAACAATCAGCCATTGCGCAATCTTATTTTGCAGCAGCGTTTCCATCCGTTCTTGATCTTCTGCTGTACATTCGATCGTAATAGAAGCCTCCAGCGGTTTTCCAATAATTTTTTCATTACGTGCTTCTTCCAGTGCCTTCAGCACTTCATCACGCAAAGCAAACAGACGGTCGAAATTCTTTTTCAGTGATTCAGCATTCTCCCAGGAAACACTCGGCTCAAACTCAAGATAGTGAACAGAAGTTCCCATTTCTTGACCAAAATGATTCCATACTTCCTGCATCGTAAAAACCAGAACTGGTGCCCACAGCCGGCACAGGGTGTTGACACAATCCCAAATTACTGTCTGCACCTGGCGGCGGCGCGGAGCATCCTGTTTTTCAATATAAAGGATATCTTTTGTAAAATCCAGATAATAACTGGAAAGCTCATTGATCATAAAATTCGTCAAAGCCGATGTCGCTTGGTTGAAATCATAACGCATGTAGGCTTCTTTCACCTTTTCCGCAACATCCTTCAGCAACACTTCCATATGCCGATCCACAGGGGGCAATGCAGAATAATCGACCCGATCACGCTGCGGAACAAAATCTTCCGGATTAAGGTTCCCAAGCATGAAACGGAATGTATTTCGAACCTTACGATACTGCTCAGAAATCTGCTTCATCATTTCATCGCCGATCCGCATGTCCTGTTTGAAGTCCACACTGGCTGCCCATAAACGCAGGATATCCGCCCCATACTGCTTGACAATATCCAGCGGATTAACCACATTTCCTACCGATTTGGACATCTTTTCTCCCTTGGCATCACAGACATATCCATGACTCAGAACCGCTTGATACGGAGCATGCCCATGGACCGCTGTCGACACGATCAGGCTGGAATTAAACCAGCCGCGATACTGATCTGATCCCTCAAAATACAAATCACACGGGTGCTTCAAGCCGCGCGCAAGCAGCTCATTGTTGCTGGATCCGGAATCAAACCACACATCCATGATATCCTTTTCCTTGGTAAATCGGCCATGGGGACTCTTGGAATTGGTATACCCTTCTGGAAGCAGATCCTTGGCTTCCCGTTGGAACCAGACATTGGATCCATACTCTCTGATCAGTTTTTCAATATGATCAAAGACTTCTTTTTCCATGATCGGACTGCCATCCTCATTATAAAGGATCGGAATTGGAACTCCCCACAGCCGCTGCCGGGAAATGCACCAATCACCCCGATCACGGATCATGTTGTACAAACGAACTTCTCCCCATTCGTTTTCCCATTTGACATGTTTGATTTCCTGAAGCAGCTTTTCACGAATCTTTTCAATGCTGCAGAACCATTGTACCGTCGCCCGGAAAATTACCGGTTTTTTTAAACGATCATCATGCGGATAGCTGTGAGTGATCCATTCCAGCTTCAGCAAATGACCTGTCGCTTCCAACCGTTCTACAACAACCTTATTGGCATCAAAAACAAATAATCCCTCAAGAAATTCTCCGGCTTCTTTGGTCATGCAGCCTTTCTCATCAACCGGACAAAATGGCGCTAGACCATATTTCTGTGAAACATAGAAATCGTCCAGACCGTGTCCTCCAGCCGTATGAACGCAGCCAGTTCCATCTTCATCAGTAACATGGTTGCCTAAAATAACCAAACTCTCCCGTTCAGGATAAAGCGGATGAATCGTTGTAATCCGTTCCAATTCTTTTCCCTGATATCTGGCAAGGATTCCCTGATTGCTTAAACCAAATTTTTCCAAAAGACGTTCAACCAAACTTTCCAGCATGATCAGCTTGCCTTTTTCTGTCTGAACCACTGCATAGGTAAAGGTTTCATTCAAACAGATCCCCATGTTAGCAGGAATGGTCCATGGCGTGGTCGTCCAGATGACAAACTTTTCGTCACCTTTCAAGACTCCTTTACCATCTTTAACATCAAAGGTTACAAAAATAGTCGGATCTTTACGGTCAAAATAAACAATTTCTGAATCTGCTACCGCAGTTTCATTGTAAGGGGACCAATAAATAGGCTTAAGCCCTTGGAAGATCAAACCATCCAAGGCCATCTTGGCAAAGGTATGGATCTGCCGAGCCTCAAATTCCTTTTGCAGCGTAATATAAGGATGGTCAAAGTCTGCCCAGGTTCCCAGACGCTTCATCGTTTCCATCTGCGTCGCAACTTGGGTATATGCATATTCCTCGCATTTTTTTCGGAATTCAGCCGCGCTGATCTTTTTGCGATCTACACCAAGCTTTTGAATGGCATTTTCAATTGGCAAGCCATGCGTATCCCATCCTGGAAAAAAAGGAGTAAAATAACCGTTCATCGCATGTGATCGAACAATCATATCCTTGATGATCCGATTCATTGCCGTTCCAGCATGCAAGTTTCCATTCGCATAGGGCGGCCCATCATGCAGCACAAAACTTGGCTGTCCTTCATGAGCCTTCAGCAATTGTTGGTATGCCCCTTCTTTTTCCCAAGCTTCTAAAATAACCGGTTCCTTCTTGACCAGATTTCCCCGCATTTCAAAGCTGGTCTTTGGCATCAGCAGCGTATCCTTGTAATCCATCTTGAAATCCTCCTTCACTGCTATAAAAAAGAAAATCGTCCTTGCTCTAAGGACGATTGTTCGCGGTACCACCTTAGTTCATGCCCGCAGGCATGCCCTTGATCTGTTAACGCCAGCAACGTCTGCCTCTTTTTGAAGCAGCAACTCCCAGGTGATATCCCGATTACTGCCTTGAGCCGCTTTCACCCGCCGCAGCTTCTCTGCTTTCCCTCAGTATCGGACCTGTCCTGTTCAGTGTCTTTCTTCCTCATTCAGCCAATCCATCGGTGGAATCGGCGGAAATTCAAATTCATCGATGCTTTTCATCAGTGCATCCAACTGCTGTTTCATTTCTTCCTTCATGCCAGTCGCGGATCGGGATAGATTTGCCAGCTCCACCAATACCAGACGAGCTGTTGATAACGCTTCCTGCACGATCGAGTTGGCATTGTTTTGAGCCGTATCGATGATCGCATTGGCTTCCTTCAAAGCCAGTCGAGCAATGTCATCCGCTGCTTTTTCCTTGACCGCCAATTCACTAACTAGCGCCTTGTAGCGCAGCCGAACGGCCTCCAGCTGTTCCCGTGTCTCGTTCATCTGTTTTTGATAAAGTTCCAGCTGCTTTTCCATCATTTCCAGCCGCACGTGATAATCATGGATCGCATCATCGACCGCAAACCGGTCATAACCATTTTTCATGATCCGAAACTGCGGTTTCGCTTTTGACATGACCTCACTCCTTTACCGGTATTTCCATGCCTTGATGATCCGCCGTTCCTTGCGGCTGATCCTGCCTTCATCCTCAAGAAGAAAGCGGCCAACTCCGGAAATGGAAACGGTATCCTTATTATGACACATTTTTCCACAATCTTCAATCATTTCATGATTGATTGAAATCCGGCCTGAACGGATCATTTCTGCAGCTTTCAAACGTGCACAGGGAACCAAAGCTGCAACAACATTATCCAGTCGCAGACTGGCCACATTGATCGTCTTTTCCTCTCGCTGTCGTTTGCCCTCAAAAGGTAAAGTGCAGCGTTCAAATTCCACATTCAGCCGATGGATCTTCCGGCAGTTCATGATCACCACATCAGCCATTGTTTCCGTACAAAAAATGACGATTCGATCCTCCAATACGAATAAATCTCCAAACTGATTGCGTTCCAAGTTCAAGCCCATCAATGCTCCCAACACATCACGATGACTTAGCTGCACAAATTTCTGATTGATCCGGGCCGTCAGACAAACGACCGAACTAACAAAATCTGCTTCCTCATAAAGAAAGGCTATCCGACAGCGTTCCGCTTCCGGATAACCTCCATCTTCTCGATAAAGACAGTGTTTTCCTAAAATCTTTCTTGCCTGGGCCCGCTCCGCTTCATCCAAAAACAGAGAATTCACCTGCCGCCTGCTGCGTTCAGCCTGCCGCCTTAAGTCATCCAAGCGAGCGGAAAGTGAATTTCTACCTTTAGTCTTCGGAAGCATCCAGACTGATTTCACCATGCACGCCAATCGTAGATGGAGTGCACAAAATCACATTATGCCCGATCTTTTGAATCGTTCCATCCAAGGCAAATACGACACCCGTTAAAAAATCAATCGTCCGCTGGGCATATTCTCTTTGAAGACGATGCAGATTGACTACCGCAGCACGCCGTTCTTTCAAATGCCGTGCAACCTCTTCTGCTTCATCAAAAGACCGCGGTTCGAACAAAACCATCTTGGTATTTTGCGCCATCTTCGCCACATTTTTATTGCTTGCTGGCTGTTCATAATGACTAACGGCCGAAGCCTCTTCTTCTGTCATTTCCAGCTCTTCGTCTTCTTCTTCCACGGTCGTAAATGTTTCTTTCAATTTATCCATGATTCCCATGTTCAGTTCCTCCTGCTTAACGAGACCATTATAACACATTCTCAGCGATTGTCCCGTTTTTTTTCAGTGGGTGGAGCTTCTACTAAAACGACATCTGTTCCGATGGAAAGAATGCGATTTACATCCATTACGATGCGCGGTTCGCTAAACCACAAAAAAAGCCAGCCAAACAAAGAAGAACGACGCTTTTCAATGCAAACAGCTTCGATCCGATACTGCTGCGGGTCAAATTCAAAATCCACAATTTTACCAATCATTTCCCCGGATCGGGTCGAAATGACCTGTTTTTTAGAAAGAACACTTGCTTTCATTCCATCACCTGGTTCAGCTTATGCTGGAATTTGAAGGAACATGCCATTTTTTGTCAAAAGAGTTTTGAATGATTGGTATACAGATCAACAATACAAGCCCTTCGCTGACAAACGGACTCAGCCAAATTCCTAACTCTTCAAAAAAAGCAGTCATCCCAAAAAGCACCACAATAATCACAAAACATCCTCGTGAAAGAGAAAGAATCCAAGCTTCTCTTCCCTTGGCGCACGCAGCACAAAATCCCGAAACAAGGATATTAATTCCCATGAACAAATAAATTAGCGAATA
The DNA here is from genome assembly GCA_944327135.1 of uncultured Erysipelotrichaceae bacterium. GTDB lineage: Bacteria > Bacillota_I > Bacilli_A > Erysipelotrichales > Erysipelotrichaceae > CALVGQ01. The sequence continues at coordinate 23,989 of CALVGQ010000019.1, forward strand.
AAGACGAGAGGCATACACCGTTGAAACCGTCAGCTCTGCCTGTTCTGGGCGAATGAAAAAACGAACGATGGGCGTTGCCATAAATAAGCATGCCCCAGTAATTCCCACTGAAAGCAAACCCACCAAAGCCAAAGCATAGCGAAAAACAGTACGAATAACCAGTCCATCCTGCTGTCCGACAAAGAAACTAATCAAAGGCTGTACACCCTGGGTAATTCCAACCATGGCCATCAATACCAGATTGTAAACATAGCCAATGACCGTATAACTGATTACTCCAGCCGTTCCCATCACGGCCAAAATCACTTGATTAAAAATATAGACAATCGACCCTGCCGAGAGCTCTGTTATAAAATCAGCAAAACCAAGTACGAAGATCCGACGATAAATGGAGAAATCCCATGTAAAATGTTTCCAGTGAAAATGAGCATGTCCAAACAAAAAATGACTTGAAAAAATAAGAAAGGTCAAGACCTGAGCAATCCCGGTCGCTATGGCCGCCCCTTGAATTCCTCCATTCAAATGAGCTAAAAAAAGATAATCCAAGCTAAGATTCGTAAATGCTCCAAGCACCATGCCAACTGTAGCAAGGCCAGGATATCCATCCGCCTTGATCAGAACTTCCAAATAATATGAGAGAATAAAAAAACCGCTAAACAAAAGGATGGTCCCCAAATAGGGCTGAACATATGCCATCGTATCCTGCGTTGCTCCTAAAAAGCTGGCAAGCCTGTCTAAAAAAAGGAAACAGATCAACGTAAGCAATAATGATATCATGATCAAAAGCAAAGTATTTTGAGAGAAAAGCCCATTTGCCTTCTCAATCTCTCCTTTTCCTCGTAAGATAGAAACCAAAGTAGAAGTTCCCATTGAAAGAAAAAGTGACAAAGCAAAAATAAAATTGATAAAAGGCATCACCAAATTCACTGCTGCCAATGCCGTTTCACCAACATAATGAGCCACAAAAATTCCATCCACCATGGTATACAGATTAAACACAAGCATCGCCAGCATTGAAGGAAGAACAAAATGAAAAAAACGATGTTTCAAGCTCATAGAGATCTCCTTTCCTTTTCAAGATAAACTCTGGTATAATACCAGAGTCAAGGAGAAAATTATGAAAAATGGCATCACGATCCATCAAATCTGTCAACTATATCATTTTGGACCAGATTCGATCCGTTACTATGAAAAAATCGGACTGATCCACCCTCAGCGCGATCCTAACGGATATCGGCGCTATGGAATTCAAGAGCTCTACCACCTCAATGTCATTCGTGATTTACTAGCACTGGGATTTACTACGAATCAGATCAGAAGCTATCTGGATCATCGTTCCGTTCAATCGACCCTGCAGCTGCTTGATGAAGAAGAAAAAAATATTGAAAACCAGATTGCTATGTTAAGACACAAGCAGCATCTTGTCCGCCATCGCCGTCAATCCATCGTTCAGGCCTGTACACTGCCCTGCGGAACAATTCAAAAAGTAACCTTTCCTCTTCGGCAGTGTGTCACATTACGGGAAAAAATCGAGCAAAACGAAGATATTGAGACCTTGCTGGTCCG
>CALVGQ010000020.1 GCA_944327135.1 uncultured Erysipelotrichaceae bacterium
AAATCTCTGCCTTGGTTTGTTGCACCTATAAGAAAAATTTCAGGCTGAATTTCTTTTATAAGATTTATAATTAGACCGGAGTACGTTTCAGTGGAATATTTATCGAAATGCTCATCTTCATATACAAAAACTTTATCTATTCCGCTGTATGTAAAGCCTTCTTTGTAGTCTTCAAGCATACCGGGTTTGGTGAATAAAACAGCCATAACAGGTGCATTTTCGAGTTTTTTTGATAACTCGCGAGCCTTGTTTGCTAATTCAAAAAATACAGTGTGGATGTAGCCTTGTCTGTTAACCTCTGCGTATAAAAGAATTCCGTTATTTGTCATTGAATACCCCGATTTCTTTTATTTTGCCCAAAATTATTTCGGCACCGCTGCAATTTTCAAGACACATGTGTTTTTCGCAATTATGTTTGATTTCAGGACGAAAGGCTTTGGAAACATATGTTGGGGACCCCTTAATCCCGACTTCTTCAGTTGACAAATCCAAGTCCTCAAGTGTAAGTGTTTTTATATCGCTATCTTGTGCCTTTATAATGCCGTTTATCAATGCTCGGGAGGGTTCAAAGTCTGATTTTAAAACACAAAGAAGTGCTGGTGAATTTACTTTTACTTTTTCTATTCCATCTTCAAGCATTCTTGACAAAATAACTTCGCTGCCTTCACAATTTATAACTTCTTTTACATAAGTTACTTGAGGAATATTTAACAAACTTGCAATACAGGGGCCGGTTTGGGCGGTATCTCCATCTATTGCAAATTGACCGCAAATTATATAATCAAAATCCGGCAATTCTTTTTTTATGGCAGTAGAAAGAGTCTTCCCGGTCGCAAAAGTGTCAGCTCCTGCAAATTTCCTGTCACTTATTAAAACTCCATTATCCGCGCCGACTGCAATAACTTCTTTAAGCATTCCAGATGCTTGGAACGGTCCCATTGTGAATACAGTGATTTCTGCATTACATAATTTTTTAAGCTGTAAAGCTATTTCTGTTGCATATAAATCATAAGGGTTGATTATGCTTTCCACCCCTTCTCGCTGCATTGTGTTATTTTCTGTCCACTTGATATCTGATGTATCAGGAACCTGTTTTACGCATAAGGCAATTTTCATTGATTTGCAGGTCTCTTTTTACTGTTAGCTTCTATAAGTGCATTATAACCCATTATATACATTGAACATTTTTTTACATTAGCCATGTACCATGCACATCTTTCTTGTGTACATACCATGTCGATGCCTCCTGAACCTACACTTAATAATGGACAATAAGGAATATCATTTTTAGCCATATAACCTCCTATTTGTTAGCTTGTTTTAATAAGTTACAATTTTCGTCGCGTTTTCTTTCTTGATCTTTGTAAATGCGAGTCCTGTTTATAACTTCGTCAAAATCAATTTTGTGTGCATCAAAATCCGGTCCGTCAACGCAGGCAAATTTTGTTTCTCCTCCAACAGTAACACGACAAGCGCCGCACATACCTGTTCCGTCAACCATAATAGGGTTCATGCTGGCTTCTGTATATATACCTTTATCTCTTGTCATATTAGCTACAGCTCTCATCATTGGCATTGGACCTACTGCAATTGCATAATCGATTTTTTCTTGATTCATTAATCTTTCTAATACTTGGGTAACAAAACCTTTTTCGCCCAACGTTCCGTCGTCTGTTGTTATGAATAATTCTGTGCAAGCATCTTTCATTTTATCAGCCCAGAAGATAAGGTCCTTTGTTCTTGCACCCATAATCATATATACTTTATTGCCAGCTTCTTTAAATGCTTTTGCAATCAAATAACATGGCGCTGCACCATAACCGCCTGCTAAACATACGACTGTTCCGTATTTCTTAATATGAGTAGGTTGGCCTAGAGGTCCTACTATATCAACAAGTTCATCTCCAACATTGAGTTCGGCAAGTTTTTTTGTGGAATAACCCACCGCCATGAAGACAAGTGTCAAGATTCCTTTTTCTTTATCAACATCGGCAATAGTAAGCGGGACTCTTTCACCGTTTTCTTCCGCTCTGAAAATTATAAACTGGCCTGCTTTTGCGTTTCTTACAACATAAGGTGCCTCAATTTGTATTTCAAATTGGTTCGGACAAATTTCTTTTTTGGATAAAATTTTATACCCCATAGCGCTCTCCTTTACACCTTGATTATAGCACAGAAAAGGTTAATTCTGCAATCTTATTTTATTGTTGAAATATTTTACCCCTCAACCCAACCCTCTCCCACAAGGGACGAGGGGGGTAGACTCTCACCCGAATTTCAAAGCTCGCAAAAGCTCGCTAAGAAATTCAACCCCTTTCCATGTGGGAGAGGGGTATTGAATGTTTATTTTCCGCTGCGGGATCGCTAATGGTGCCCCAGACATAACAATATATTTGGGTTGCATTACCTATACTTTTCTATCAATCAGCAAGGCAAACTGCCTGAGGGAAGGCGCCATCACGGTAGTAATCATGACTGTCTGTACAAGTAGGGTCAAAGCTACGAATATAAGAAATCTCGTCACTAACTTCCTCTTTTGACCAAACAAAGAAAGATCCTGGTGCGTAAACTAAAAAGCCCATAGATATAGCAAGGTCATTGTTTTGGTTTCCTATGAAATCTCCGTTTGTATCTTGATACAAATCTTCTGCTAATTTATCCAATTGAGCTTGTGCTGGCATGTTTTGTGTCCCTCCACATGCTTTTACTGCCCCTGCCCAGTAATCGCTGTCATAATTACATTCTTTTATTCCAAGATTACTTTTTTCAGCTTCACATTCGGCCTTTGTTAAAGGTTCAGGTGTGAATGGAGCACCGAAACAAGTACCGTCAGAAAGTTCAATAGCACAGTTGCTACCGCC
>CALVGQ010000021.1 GCA_944327135.1 uncultured Erysipelotrichaceae bacterium
TTCACCTATCACTTTCAGCACCTCGAATTTGAGGGCGGCAAGGTCGGAAACGGCGGCTCTTACTTCGCTGGACAGGGCGTTGTAGGGGGTGCCGTATTCGTTCAGATACCGGGCGATCTGGTTTAGGTTGCTGCCGATTTTCCCGTACTGTGCCACAAGGGAAGATACGGCGGTGAGCATTTCCTCGCTGTGGGCAGTCACCCGGATAACAGGAGAAATCCGGCTGTAAAAGACAGCCTGCCGGATATACTCGGACTGGCTCATGGAGAGGGCGGCGCATTTGTCCTCAAAGGCTCTGCGCTCATCCTCGGTCAGACGGGTTTTGACAACACATTTCCGCTTGGGGGTGTTGTAGGTTCTGTGTGGCATGGTGGCTCAACTCCTTTCGTTTGCTGCTGTTTGTCCTCTCACTGATAGGAGAAAAACAGGGTGTAAATCGGAACTGTTTTTGAAAAATCCGAAAAAATATTTGTGGGGGATTTTTCGGCGGCTGGGGCCGCAAAAGGCGGGTTTGGGGTGGCAACCCCAACAAGTATCTGACCTGGGGACAAATGAGCGAAAAGCGAAATTTGGTACACTGGTCGATACTTGCTCTCCGTGACTGCAAACTTTCTCTCACTTCCGTCCGCCACTTTTTCGGAAAATCGCAACCAGAAAAATTTGTTTCTCTTTGCCTACTACTCGTCCATCGGGAGCCGGTTTTGGCAATCCGTTTGTCTTTTTCTACTACTAATAATCCTGCAAATAGCATTCCTGCCCGTTTTCGCTAAAATGACACCGGACACAGCGGTTTCTACCCGATACCGAAGAAAGTCCTTTCCATTCTCTGTAATACTGGAAATCGGGAAATGGCAACCGAGCAGACATAAAATTTTTCTTCTCACTCTAAATACCACCGCCTTTCCCGTTTTGCCAAAACGGGCACAAAAAAAGCAGCAAATCTTTTTCAAGACTTACTGCTTTCAGGTCGCTGTATGGCGGTGGGCTATTCAGTTTTGGAGTAATCCGGCGGGCAGCCAAATCGGAATTTCAACAGGCTTTCTATTAGTCTGCTTGTGATAGCGTCCTCCATATCCTTGTTGTAATATCCGTAGATACGGGAACAGTAGCGGATATATCCGGTGTAGTGCTGCAACACAGCGTTTACTGCATCTGGGTCGCCCTCATGGGCTTTGACAATGATTTCATAGGAAAGAAGTTTACTCATGGCGACATCTGTCCATTTCTTCCCGCAGTTTCCCCAAGGCAATCTGGATATCCGCCCCGCTGTGCTGCGTGTCTGCCCATATCTGGCGGCGATTTCTCCTTGTTTTTTCTTCTGAAAGTAGTAGGCGAACAGTTCTTCTTGTTCCTGCTCGGATAGGCGAGACAGTGCTGCGGCAAGGTCAGCGTTTTCCAGTACGGCGGTCTGTCCGCAAGCGGTAAAGAGATATTCTTTGTATGGCTCCGGCTCTGAAAAATATTCGTCTGCGGAGCTGAACGGGACAAACTTCTCAAACATCAGATATTCAAGGGAGAACTCCCGCCGCCACCTGCTGCACAGCTTTTGTCCCTCACTGATCGCCGCATGGAGAATGACAATGCGGCAAAAAGCATGGTGCGTGTGGCGGATATATTCTTGATACTCTAATTCGGTCATGGAGATTCCCCCTTTCTGAAATTATGAGAAAGGGCGACAGCACTGTTTGTTGTCGCCCCTTGTCTGCTTATTAGCAAAAGCTGGCGGAACTGTCAACGATGACTCGAAGTGGCGTTCATTTTATCGTTGACCGGCTCGGCTGGCTTTGCTATTATTCGATAATTATCATTATGAGTTTTGTATTCCCTAATCCAATCAATCAAGTGAGAAGAAACCGTCACCGTAATCAACGAAAAAATAATCTTAGTTACAGGAATATAGGTAAGAGATAATACCAACACGACTACGTCGGTAAACAAATATGAACGGGATAACTTCCAACGTAGTGCACGAGAAATCGTCAGCGCCAGCGCATCATCGCCACCTCCAGAACCGCCTTGCCTGACAATTAGGCCAACCCCAATGCCAACAAAAATACCGCCTAAAATTGCGGCAATAAATGGGTACGTTGACAAATCAGGGAGCATAGGAGGAAATAGCTCCCAAATCTTGTAAAATCCCGATATAAACAGGGTTGCAATAGCGGACAGTTTAATAAAATTCACACCTAAAAACTTGAACGCCAATGCATAACAAGCTATATCCAGTAAAGGCGTAATGTAGGCCGGTGAAATATTAAGCCAATGCTCAATCAATAGCATAAGGCCAATAATACCGCCTTCCGTTATATTTGTACGCTGATGAATATTGTGGATACCGAAAGAACAGATCATAGAGCCAAGCAATAAGAGAAATATTGTTTTAACGCTTATCCCTCCCATTGCCTTTCTCCAGAAGGTCACCTTGCGAGGTTCCAATTTGAACAGCCTCCTTGATAAATTTTTTGTTTTGCATTATAATCATAAACTATATAGTAACTATAAGGTCAAGAGGGACGTTATGAAAAATTTATTTTCTATTGGTGAAGTGTCAAAACAGCAAAATATTTCTCGTCAAGCCTTGATTTTTTATGACAAAATAGGTTTATTTTGCCCGGTTTATACTGACCCTAATAATGGCTACCGTTATTACAGTACAAATCAGCTTGATTATTTGGACACGATTTGTATTATGAAAAGAATTGGATTTTCGCTGGAAGAAATCAAAACACACATGAAAAGCTATACGATTGATAACTCTATACTTGCCTTGAGAAAACAACTTACCACAATTGAACGGCAAATTGAAGAACTACAAATGATAAAAAGCCGTGTTGAACATCGTTGTTCTGAGTTAGAACATGCGTTATCTATACGTAAAAACAGTAATATGGTAACGATTGAAAATGTGAAAAAACAATATATTTTGGTGCATGAAGTCAGTGCGCCATATTCTCAGGAGCAAGTCAGTATTGCTACAAAGGAGTGCTTTGTTCGTTCTTTTAAGGAACGACTGCCTATTTTCTTTCAAAGCGGTGCAATTGTGTCTTATGAACATATTCAGCAAAAACGATATGCGGAAGCATCTTTTGTATTTTTGCCAATTGAAAAAACAAGTAATGTAGAAGGGATTATGGAGTTGCCCGCAGGGCAATGCGTTTGCACTTACCATACAGGAGATTATCCTTCCATTGGTAATTCCTATGAGCGAATTTTGACCTATTGCAAAAAAAACAATCTTAAAATTCGCTCTGACTCCTATGAATTTGCAATCAATGATTACTTATCTACCGGGGATGAAAATGAATATATTACAAAAATTTTGTTCTATATATAGGAGCGATTAAGAAACCAATCAATTTTGCTTTGCTTGTTCGAAATAGTGAGGGTGGCTGTCTTTGTCTTATTTATTTTTGAAGTTACTTCTTTATGGCATATGAGTACTTTCTTGCCGTCTTCAAACAAGGTATAATCAAGAAAAGGAGAATTTTTATGATTGCCTGCTCATCCATCAAATTGATCGTTACCGATCTGGACGGAACCTTGCTGAATGATCAAAAACAAATCTCCCCTTATACCATCAAAATCATTCAGCAGCTTCGCCATCAAGGAATCCGATTTGCGATTGCTACCGCCCGTCCGGTTCGCGGAGTAATTCAGGTTTTTCCCGAACTTCCCTTCGATGACGGCATTTTCCATAATGGGGCGGTTTTGATGCATGAAAAGCAGCGAATTGCAGAATTTGGCATCAGTGATCCTGTTCCATTGCTTCATTCTCTTTTATCTGTTTTCCCTCATCTTGCACTAGGGGTAGAGGTTCAGGATCAATTGTATGCCAACTTTGACATCGAACGGATCTGGCCCAAAGAACCTTATTTCCGCGTTTCTGACTTTTCTCAAATTCAAGGGAAAATCGCCGATAAAATCATCCTGGAACTTCATCATTTTGATGAAATGGAACTCTACCGTCCTTATCTTCCAGAAAATCTTTATCTTCAATGTTCAGAAAATCGGATCGGCATGATCATGAACAGAAAAGCCACCAAATCTCAAGCCCTTCAACTCTTAACTCAGCAGAATGGAATTTCCCTTTCAGAAGTGGCTGCCTTTGGCGATGATTACAACGATCTTGATATGCTTCAATCCTGTGGGATCGGCATTGCCATGAAAAATGCCCTGACCGTCGTCAAGGCATCCGCCAAAGAACAATGTGAAAGCAACAATCAGGATGGAGTCGCTCATTGGATCGAAAAACATCTTCTTTCTTCTGCACCGCAGCAAAATTAACTTCATTTTTTCGATGCCCATTTCAGTACGGCAAGGCCTGCTTTTTTTGCCACGAATCCTCTATTCTCTTTGATGCCATCTTCTTTTTATCATCAGTCGCTCTGTCTTTTTCCAATAACAATCAATTTCTGACTTTTATTCTTTGTATCACAGGTAATCAGCGTGATAATTTTATCTTTTCCATCAAGCGCTACCTTTGTTTCATAGAGCGAACGCTTCGTCAAGCAATCCAAAAACACCTCATATTCCTGCTGATCATCCCAGTTGGAAACAACAAAATCCGGAGCTTGATCAGGATCTTTCGAATCATAAAGAAAAACACTGAAAATTTGATAGGTATCGGTCTCTCCATCATGTAAGTCAAAAGTCGGATGGGCTTGCCAGAAAGCTTTTTCTTTGTATTGCATCAGCGGAGTAAAAATAATGTTGCGGTAAACACTGCTATGCCCGTAAATCACCGTGTTTTGCGAATCCAAAGAACTTCCACAGTCAATAAAGGATATCCCGACAGAGGCTCGATTCCCGAATAGATCGCGATTCACATACTGATCGTTTCTCTCGGCCTGAACGATCGGTTCATAAATAAGACGATCATCAAATTCAAGAATAGCTGCCACATCCTGATTCGCCTGTCTTAATAAGTCCAGGGAAAGCTCTGCTTTCTGATGGTCCTCAGTACAAACCAATTCTCCTGTTTCCGTATAAAGGATCGAAGGAACCAAGGCATGGCTGGGATCAAATCCCTTTTTTTGTGAGTTTTGGAAACGAAAGAAAATCCATGCTGCCCATACACCAACAGCCAAAATCAGCAACAAGATCAAGAGGGCTCCTGAAATTTTCAGGATTTTTTTGTTCATCGCTTTTCCCCCATTTCAGGAAGCTCGATCTTTTTATTTTCCAAGATCAAGGTCATCACTTCTTCCTTTCCATTAACCACAATATTCCAAGGACTCAAAGCTTTCTGATAACCGGCCGGAGCCGTGACCTCACGAATTTCCAATTGAGTTCCATAAGCGATATCCTGAATAAGAATCCTTCCTGGACCATCCTGACCGCTCGTGAATCGTCCTAATGAGATTTGAGCCGTATGATCATAAATTTCAAAAACAGCACCATCCAGCAATTTTTCATGATTCTGCTCGGATACTTTGATAATTTCTACCTGAAGACGCCGAAGCGCATTGACAAACGTTCCATTTTCTGTAAGATCAACAGACAAAACCGAGGATTCCGGATCTTGATAGCGGACCGTGAACTCTAATTCAACTGGATTAAGCTGATAGCCCTCTGCCGTCTGTAATTCCTTAAGAACATACTTTCCTTCAGCTAGATCCAGCGAATTCTCGATCATCCCCGCTTGATTCAATGATAAAACGGCCACCAGGCTGTTTTGCGGAAGGATCGTTGGCTCAGCAGTAAAAATACCGAATCGAATTTGTTCATACAGCTCTGGATCCAGCGGTTCTCCCTCCAGCTCTTTTTTTAAATTCAGCGTTACCGTCTGGCGTTGATTAAAAAGATTCCATGTCTGCAGCACGATTGGCGTTGTCTGATCTTGATAGATCAAATCAAAATCATGACATTCCGGATCCAGAACATAACCAAGCGGCGTTTCGATCTCTTTCAAGGTATAGGCTCCCAGCGGGAGTTTTTTTGAAATGGCTTTCCCTTCATCGGACGTGATCAGGGTATCGACGATTTCTCCTTTCTGATAATGAACGGTCCCTTCCTCACCCACGATCTCTTCTCGCGCAATCACCTGATATTGGACCCCAGCCAGTGGCTTGATCCCATATTGAGGAACATACATCGTTCCAAATTCGGTTTCCTGCTCAACATAACCCTCCAAAACTTCCCCGGTCTTTTCTAATGCGATTCGGCCTTTCACCGGATCGTTTTCAACATTCAAAAGGAGCTCCTTGACGCTGCCATCCACGGTAATTTCAATTTCTTCCTGAGACAGCACATACCCATGCGGAGCAGTCAGCTCGCAAAGAGTATATTTCCCATACAGCAAAGGTTCAGGGAAATGAACCATTCCATTTTGATCGGTCACAAACGTATCAATTTCAGTCTTTGTAGGATAAGTCACGGTTTGAGTGACCACATTTCCTTTTCCATCTTTTAATTTGAAGGAAACCCCTGCAGCCGGAATCACTTTTCCTGTTTGCGAATCGACTTTGAACAAGGTCAATTCAGAGCGAATAACGGAATTTTCAAGAATAAAATGAAGGACTTTTCCTTGTTCCTGGATCTGGATCTCGATCTCCTCCATCGGCTGATACCCTTCGGCCGGCCGCTCTTTTAAACGATACCATCCATAAGGCAGCGATTTGGAAGAAGCATGACCATTCTCATCAGTAATCAAGGTATCCACCAGTTCTCCCGTACGCTTCAAGTAAACATCAAAAATAAACCCCTCTGCAGGAATTTGGATGGCTTGGGAAGATTTCAGCATCCAATCTAGCCCGCTGATTTTTTCATCAACATATTTAGTAATCTCAAAGCTGCCTTTAATCACCGTATTTTCATAATTTATTTTTTCAAGAATGGCTTCCGTGGTCTGATCTTGAGAACTCAATGGAACGATCTTACAAGCCGTATTCAGATTATAGCCCGTGGAAGGAATGGCTTCACAGATTCGATACGTCCCTAAAGGAAGCAGCGAAGAAGAAACAATGCTCGAGCTGGCCTCAAGGGTTTCTACCAACGCTCCCTTTTCGTAATGCACCGTTCCTTCCGCCCCTACAATTTTTTCTTCGGCAAAGATCTGATACGTCACATCACTCAAAAGCCCATCGCCTTGCGGCTTCTCACCGGTTTCACTATCTAATTTGGTGATTTGGATCCGGCCTTTCTGAGGCTGATCCGTCAATTCCATTTCCACGACCTCGCCTTGATTTTCAATTTTAAACCAATGTTCGGTCGGATCGATCACATACCCTGCAGGAGCCCTTTCTTCTTTAAGATAATAACAACCATACCGAATCGGCTTGGAAAGGGCCGTTCCATCCGCCTGAACAGTCATTTTCTGCAAAACCTCATGCTTCTCATTGTATAGCCCATAAACCGCCCCAGCAAGGACCTGCCCGCTCTCCCTGTCTTTTTTGATTAATTGGACCTGCCCTTGGATGTATTCATTCGTGATTTCCAAAACAGCAGTTTTTTGAGGATACACTTCCACCGTTCGGATCGTGGGATCAAGGCGATACGAAGTCGGAACCGCAATTTCCCTGATATAAACTTTACCAGCCTGGATTCCCTGCAGTTCAAAGGACCCATCGATTCCCGTCGTAGTTGTTCCCAGCACAGTTTCCATAGAAGCATCCTGTGCCACTTCAAATACAGCTCCAGCAATTCCAGCACCCTCTTCATTCTTTTTGAGGATCTTGATATTTCCGCTTCCCCAATTAAAAGAAAGAGTAAACGGTTTTAATGACTGATATGGAGTGACCTTCATGACGGTTTGGCTTCCGGATGCTTTGTACACGATCGGAGTCCCGGCGTTCGTATTGGTTTTCGAATGAAAAGTTGCCGATCTGGCATAAGCAGCTCCATCCGTTAATTTTAAGGTCAACTGGTTCTTGCTGGCAGTCAATTCAATTCCTTTTACATTCTCAACATGATAGTTTGAAAGCACCTGATGAGCATCCGATAAAACAATTGGAAGATCCAGGGCCAGATCGATCGTCTGTCCTGCAAAGGAAGGGGCTTGGCCTGCATGCTCCGCTAACCATTTGATTTCATTGAGCTCAGCACTGACATCATAAAAAGCACTGTTATCTGTGGTATAGGGATCATACCAACGATCGACCACTTCCCAAATCAATAGCTGTGAAGCAAGATAATACCGATCGTTCTGATGGCCCGGATAAGCATAACCATAGTACGCATACTTCCAGATTGCTTCCTGCTGCCAAACCGCAAGATCATTCCAGGCCGTAGTTTGAACATAGTCAGCATCCCAGCGGATCGTAGCCAAAGGATCCAAACAAAAAACAGGTTCGCCATCTAAACGAAGGAACGTTACATACGCATATCCATATTCATTCTCACAAGTAATTCGAGCTACCCGATAATCTTTCGTCAAAACAGATAAAGGCATCATTCCCTGGCTTTGCTCATCAGGAAAAACGTTGGAGTGCTCTAAAAAATTAGACCAGTCCTCTTTTCCTGAATCTTCTAAGACTGGAAAAGTTTCTGTTTCTTTTTCGGCTTTCACCGAAGGGATCCCATAAATCAGCGCGATCAAGATCGCCGCTAGCCCCAGGATCTTTATCATTGGTTTTCTCATGCAATCAAATCCTTTCTACATTTTGAGTGAAATTGAAACAGAGGATCCCTGCTTTTTTATCATGGAACAAATCGATCTGTTCAAAAAGAAAAGCCGGAAGTCATCCCAGCTATATCTTTCTATTTTTTCTTGCGTTTTCCTTCTGAAAATCGTCCAAGATCCTTTTTCTTTTCGAATTTGCTGTATTGCTAGACCATGCTCCATCCATTTCATAGTCCAAATTCTAGCTGCACAACAATATTAACGTTCCTCCACAGCAAGCACAGCCCATAGACCAAAGCCCCTTGCAGCGTTCCAGCATTTCTTACGAAAGATATCGTGTTTCACTACATCCCTTTACGCAGAAAATATGCCATGCAGTTTTCCTCATACGGCGGCAATTCGCTCCTTGATCAAGCAAAACGCTGTGCGTTTCGATACGTTCAACGCCATTACCAACGCTTCATCCTCGACACATTAGATGAGCAGCCAAATATGTTAAATACTGCTATATTGCTTTAATTAAAGTAATATAGCAGTATTGACTATACATCAATTTCACAAATGATTCCTTAAAAGAAGATAAAAAATGAAAATTCAGTGAATTACGGCGAATCCACATGGTTGAGTTGGCCTTTTAATCAACAAGACCTTTTTCTATTCATTTTACTGTGATACTTTAATAGCTATCAAAATATCAATAACAAATAAATCATCCTTCAAAAGTGCTGCTAAGTAGCGCTTTATTTATTCTTACCACGTAGTATGATGTTTATTGGAAAGAAAGAAACAACTAGGGCAACACTTAAATAAATTAACATCCAGCAGATCAAGCAATTCATTCCTTTAATACCAAAACTTGATGGTATAAAATAATCAACCAAAGTTAGAATTATAAAAATTCCAAATGAGATAAAAAAGACCAAGTTACAATAGAAATTCCCTTCTTCTTTTGTGAGTCCAAGACGCTCCATTGATCTTTTGGATAAAAACATAATTATCGATAATTTATAAAAATAATTAAGCATTATTCTCTTTCTTTCCTTACTTAATTGTATATTTCTAAAAAAGTGTTTCACACTGCTTTTTAATGTCTCTATCCATGCGAACGCTGAAATTTGTCGTACCTGCCATTGTATTAACTTCTTCCTAGTTTATCATGTTTATATTACATGCAGTTTATGTTAATATCATAATAAAACAACCAAAAATGTTGCTGAGAATTTTACCAATTTTGATTATTTGGTTTGTTCATCTTTGCTTTGTGGAAAGATGTCTTTTGTACGATAAGACCTGCCTGTGATGCTTATTATGTGGGAGTGATGAACCAAACGATCTAGAATAGCGTTCGCCAATACATTGTCATTAAATAATTCTCCCCATTTTGAAAGTGGCTTATTTGTAGTAATGATCGTAGAGTGCTTTTCATAACGTTTGTTTATTAGCTGAAAGAGCAGATATGCTGATTCTTGGTCAATCGGCATATATCCTACTTCATCAATAATCAATAAACGATAACGTCCATAAATTTTTAATTTATTCTCTAAGTTTCCATCTAAATGGGCTTTTTTTAATTGAAGTAAAAGATCATTGCAGTTGATAAATCGAGCCTGTTGTTTTTGCTTTGCTGCTTCGATTCCCAATGCAATTGCCAAATGTGTTTTTCCAACGCCAGGTGAGCCTACAAACAAGAGATTTTCTGCTTTTTCTAGATATCGTAAATTCCTAAAACCATAGATTTCTTCTTTGTTGATGGAAGGCTGAAATGAAAAGTCAAAATCTTCTAGATATTTATGATGAGGAAATGCTCCCCATTGTATGCACCACTGTGATTCTTTTTCTCTCTTTTCTTCAATTTGATACTGTGTCAATTGATATAAGCCTTCTGTAAAATTAACTTCTCCTTTTGCATTCTGTTCGATCATATGATCCAGATTATCTTTCATGGCAGTTAATTTCATCTCTTCAAGGTTATTCACCAAACGATTGTAGTTATTCATAAGTTGTTCCTATTCCTTTCAGTAATTCTAGATTCTCTATCGCCTTTTTTTCTATCTCATCCTCATTTAAACTTTCTCTTAATGCCTCTGTATAATGGGATAGATCATAATTGATTCTTTGATCACTTAGCGTATGAATCGCTGCAATTTGTGTGTTATGATAAATATACAATTTATCTTCAATTGGTACGATCTTTACTCTTTTGTTGATGAATTGTTTCTGTACGGAATATTCTGCCCCTTTATATCTCACAAGTAATGTTGGTGGCACTACTTGTGTTTTTACTTCTCTGATGTAGCTTTCTAGCAGGAGTTCATTCGGAAGTGGGGACAGATATTCCTTTTCTTTTTGGAATAATGTGATTGGCGGCAGGTTGGTTGTTTGATTGACCTGCTCGTTCACTCTTTGATTGATCTGTCTGATAATCTTGATCAGTTCTTCTTTGTCTGCTACCTGTCCGTCATATGGCTTTAACCAATTGATAAAACGATTAGCTGATTCATCTTTTCCTTTGGTCTGCGGGCTTCTTGGTCTGCACAGTTTAATTTGTACACCAATGTCTTTTTCAAATTGATGAATGGTTTCATTTTTAACTCTTCTATTTCCTCTGTAACTGACAATGCTTGACATATTATCAGTAAGAATGATACGAGGTACCCCGCCTAATTGCTTTAAGGCCTCGATTATACAACGTATCACATCTTCTGTTGTTTTTGTCTCTGAATAAATGAAAGTATGCAATCTCGAATATCCAAGTGTTCCTGTAAAGATATGAAACGCCAAGACCTCTCCACGGATCGTCGTCATCTTGAGGTCTTCTTTCCAATCTACTTGTAATTGTTCTCCAGGTTTTGTTTCATAACGTATGTGAGGTTTTGGCGCTTTATTTGTAGGCTTGATTCCCATTTTCCATAAATGATTCCGTATGCCAGCGTAGGTGATATTAAATTCTTTTCCTTCTTTTTCATATTTGTGTCTGAGATATTCATATGCAGCCTTGATTGAGATACCAGGTCGAGAAACAAGTTCCACCATTTCATCATAATATGGATCGAACTTTGATTTTCTTTCTGGTATCTTTCGTTGGATACCCCCATTGATGTGATATTTTTTTACTGTATGCCGGTCTACACCATATTGTCTAGATAATTCAGAATAATTTGGTTTGATTCCCATTTGATCCATGATATATAGTTCTCCTATTAAATTATTCATTTTCACTGCCTCCTTCTATTTAAGGATACAATGAAAAAAGCAACCTCTTTTGTTAATCAGCATTTTTGGTAATTTTCTAATTAACATTTTTGGTTACTTTTACATTAGCATTAACATCGCAGAATCACACTGGAACTGCAGAAACAGGGGTTTATCATCAACCATAAGAAGGTGAGAAGATTAATGAATGTCATGGGGCTTTATGGAGTTACGCCGAAAGCTAAATACAGATCCTATAAGGGAGATATGAACGGCATCGTTACGAATCAACTTTTGGAAAAGAAAAAAGATGAAGAGAATCATAAAACATATTATGAGAGAAACTTCTATACGGTATCGTGCAATGAGAAGTGGGTAACCGATGTCTCTGAATTTCACATAGCCTCTGGTAAATTGTATCTTTCTCCAATTCTTGATCTACATAATCGGGAGATTGTCTCCTATAACATTTCTAGAAGTCCTAATTTTTCACAAACGCTGGATATGCTTAACAAGGCTTTTGAAAAGTATACAGATCTCAGGGGATTGATTTTACATTCCGATCAGGGATGGCAATATCAGATGACCAGATATCATAAGATTCTAAAGGAAAAAGGAATCATACAATCCATGTCCCGCAAGGGCAACTGCTTAGACAATTCATTGATGGAGAATTTCTTTGGAAAAATGAAAAATGAGATGTTCTATGGATACGAATATACTTTCCAAACATTGGAAGAGTTAAAGAAAGCCATGGAAGACTATATTGAATACTACAATACGCAAAGAATCACAGTAAAATTAAAAGGACTAACCCCTGTAGAATACAGGAATCAATCCCTTCAAATTTAGAATAGATAAGTGTCCAAATAATTGGGTTCACTTTATTTTTTAGAGTGGTTGTCATCACTGTTTTTGTTTTCTCTGTCCGCCAGATAGTGTATCGTATCCAAGCGGTTCCGTCAAGTCTCTTTTTTAGTTGATACATCATCTATTAGCACTATAATGAAACCGGATATCGAAAGGAGACCGGTCATGAATTACGAAGAAGATTATCGCAAATGTTCCAAAATTGCCCGGGAGGCAAGCCGTTACGCACGGCTGCAGATGAAAAACTGGAAGCTGGGCAGCGGCGAGGCCGACTGCCTGGCACAGATCCGCAAACATCCCGGATGCAGTCAGGCCACTGTGCAGGCGCAGCTGGGAATCGATAAGGCGGCGGTAGCCCGCATGTGCGCCTCTCTGGAAAAAAAGGGACTGATCCGACGGCAGGCGGATCCGCAGGATCGCCGCCGTGTCCAGTTCATGGCAACGCAACGGGGCAACCGTCTGAAACAGGACAGCAAAGACAAGGAAAATGAGTTTTACGCCTGGCTGTTTTAGGAGCTGAATCCCCAGGAACAGGCTGTTTTCTTCGCTCTGCTGCAACGGCTCTATCAGCGCAGCAAAACCGCGCGTCAGCAGAACTTCGCCCCGATCCTCGCTCAGTCGCGACAATGAAAACGCCATATGCCCCGGATCGGCTGCGCAGCTACTGGCTGGCTCATAAAGGACTTTTGATCGTGATGATTCTGAGCGGGTTCGGCTGCAACATGCTGAACGCCGCCGTGGTGATCGAACAGGGGCAGATGCTGGATCAGCTGATTCTGACCGGTCCGGGAATGGCCTTGTTGGAAGCGGCCGGACAGTTTCTTCTGCTGGTACTGGTCGTTCAGCTGCTGCGGGCCATCAAGCGCTGGACTACTCGCCGCTTTGCCAGCGTCACCTGCGCCGCCATGCGCTCGGCGTTACTGACAGCGGTGCTGAACGGCCGGATCGATACGGAAGCCGGCGATCTGCTCAACCGCGGCATGCAGGATGTGGAGCTGTGTACTGACGGAATGCGGAAGCTGACTACCGAACTGTTTGACACCGGCGTGCTGATGGCTTCCACACTGATCGCGATGATCCGATGCGACCTGCGCCTGACGCTGCTCAGCGTGATCAGCATTCCTCTGGCCATGCTGACGGCCTCGCTGCTGAAAAAAAGAATTGTCAGCATGAATGCCCGGGTACGCCATCAGGCAAGCAGCCTTCATTCCCTGACGCTGGAATTCTGCACTCACACCGCGCTGTACCGCATCAGCGGAACAGATCCCATCAACCGCCGGCGTTACCATCAGCAGCTGAACCGGTATCAGACCCTTGCCACACTCCCAACAGCGGGACAATCCGGCTGGGAGAGATCAATCTCAGCCGTCTGCCCCATGCCGAAAAACGCCGTCTGTTCGGCGTAGTTCAGCAACAGTTTCAATTTACCGACGGAACCCTGATGGATCAGATTTCCATGCACGATCCGTACATCAGCGAAGCGCAGGTCCGGCAGGCTCTGACCCGAAGCGGACTCGGCGGCCTGGCTGACAGTCTGCCCCAGGGACTGCAGACTCCCGTTCAGCAGCTGACTAATCTGTCTGCCGGACAACGGCAGCTGCTGGCCATCGCCCGGGCGATCGTGCTGGATTCGCCGATTCTGTTTCTGGATGAAATTACCGCCAACCTGGATTCCCAAACCGAAGCGCACTGTCTGAGCGTGCTGCGGGCGGCTGGAAAAGGACGCCTGATTCTTTCCGTATCGCACCGTCCCGCCTCCCTGCTGCAATCCGACCGCATCATCCTGTTAGAAGACGGACGAATCGTCAGCCAGGGTGACCCGCAGACGATGCAAAAAGAAGCGCCGGCACTGTTTCATCACGATTCCCTGTCTGATTCCGCCTTTTGCCGCGCCAGTACCTGATCCCAACGACGCTGCCAGATGCGCTGATCCTGCGGACTGATCGGCCGCAGAACACGGCACGGATTGCCGGCTGCAATCACATGGGAAGGAAGATCGTGCGTCACCACCGATCCGGATCCGATGACCACATCGCTGCCGATCGTCACGCCGGGATTGATCACGACGTTGCCGCCAATCCACACCGAATCTCCGATTGTCACCGGCTGGCCATACTCCCATTGAGCATCCCGCACCGTCCTGTCCAGCGGATGAGCGTCAGTATAGATACAGACCCGCGGTCCCAGCATCACATGGCGGCCGATCGTAATCGGGCAGACATCCAGCAGAATGCAGTCGTAATTGGCGAAAAACTCCTCGCCGATCGTGATGTTAAAGCCATAGTCGCAGCGAAAGGTAGGTTCAATATGAAGATGTTGCGGACAGCTTCCCAGCAATTCCTCCAGCAGCTGCCGGCGCAGCGTTTCCTGTTCATCGTCTGTACGATTGTAACGGGCGGTCAGCTGCAGCGCATGACGGTGCAGCTGACGTAATTCAGGATCCGAAGCCAGATACAGCTCTCCCCGCAGCATGTTTTCCTTATGATTCATTCGCGTTCTCCCTTCCTTCCGTTCTGCGCTTCTCAGCGCAGAACAAATCTTATCTTTTTTCTTCAGTCTGCCGTTTTACACGAACCTGCAGCTGTGTGATATATTCTTCCGGACGATGCGTTTCATGAACATCGACAAGCAGAAATTCCAGAAAGGGACCGCTCTGGCGCAGATGCTTTCTTTCCATTTCCCGCTGCAGCTGGCGGATATGTTCATGATGCTGGTCATAAGGGCCCCCGTATGTGAGCACCAGGTATTCGCCCTCTTCCAATATAAAATCGCCTTCGCCCTGCTGGATGCAGATCATCACGCAGGTGCAGCGAAGCGAACCGTCCGGCTGCATTTCCAGAACGGAGCCGGTATCGCCGTTGCCCAGAATGGCCAGCTGTTCTTCCATTCTGCCGGACAACCGGGTCAGAAGATAGTCAATGTCCTCATCCTGCTCGATCTGTTCCTTCAGCACAAGACAGCTGCGGCGGGGAAAATGACGAAAAAGAATTTCATCCTGCGGCTGATCAAGCGCCTCCTGCAGATCCTGCCGGCGCTTTTGAACATCCTTCAGCCGCAGCGACAATTCCCGGATCTGCCGCTGCAGTTCCTGTTCCTCTTCCTGCAGCAAATCAGAGGTTGCTTCCACCGTGCGATGTTTCAGATAATCGCGGATCCGGTCTGTTCCAAATCCCAGTTTCAGCAAATCCCGGATGACATTCAGCCGCCAGATATCCTTCAGGGTGTAGAGCCGGTACTGGTTGTCCGCGCGGCGGGGGTGAATCAGCCCCTTTTTTTCATAATAACGCAGCGAATCCGGACTGATGCCGTACAGCTTGCATATCTGCCGCATCTGAACTGCTTTTTTCACAACCTTCTCCCGCCTTTCTTTTCGCTGTTATTATATCAGATCCGAGTCTGTTCTTCATGGATTGCATCACTGCGCCGCCAGCTTCATAAACTACAATGGTGAAGAGGATGAAATCAATCAAAAACAAACTGATGCTGATCGCCAGCCTGAGTGCCGTTCTGGCTGCCATTGTTGTCATCCGGGCGCTGAGCCGGGCGGTAACGGTCATGGGCAGCGTCAACTTTAACGGAATGACCATCGTTGTTGATGCAGGTCATGGCGGTAAGGATCCGGGAGCCAGAAGCGCAGCCATCGATGAGGATGAAATCAATCTGAAGACAGCGCAAAAACTGAAGGTGCTGCTGGAAGGCGCCGGCGCGGAAGTCATCATGATCCGGGAAAGCGACGTGGATCTGGCGCCGGAAGGAGCAAGTCATGTCAAACGGGAAGATCTGAAAAAAAGAGTGGAAATCATGAATCAGCCGCAGGTGACCTTGTTCATCAGCATTCACTGCAACATCTCCCTGGACAGTCGGGTTCAGGGCTCCGACGTGTATTATCAGAAAGACAATCCGGCTTCCTATCAGCTGGCGCAGGCCGTTCAGGGAAGACTGAAGGCCGTGACCCACTCCCGTCTGAAGCCCAAAACCGGCGATATCTACATTCTGAAACAGACGCAGACACTGGGAATTCTGGCAGAAATCGGGTTTCTTTCCAATCAGGAAGATCTGGCCCGGTTGCAGAAAGAGGAATACCTGGAAGAGATCGCCTATGCGCTGTTTCAGGGAATCGATGATTTTATGAAGATTCTTCAGTAACTGTGAAAAAGCCCGGAAACCGACCTTTCGTTTTTCGCTTTGCTCTTCCGCTGATCTTCAGGCTCAGTATGCCCGGGTTGCCGTTTTGGACGGATTCAGAAAAGAAAAAACTTTTTTACAAAATGAATAAAAAATGATTGACACTTCCGCTCTTCTCGTGGTATATTTATTAAGCATTCGATGGAGTAAGGTATTGGGCCTGTAGCTCAGGTGGTTAGAGCGCACCCCTGATAAGGGTGAGGTCGTTGGTTCAAGTCCATTCAGGCCCACCATCGAATTTAATTATACATGGGGTATTAGCTCAGCTGGGAGAGCGCCTGCTTTGCACGCAGGAGGTCAACGGTTCGATCCCGTTATGCTCCACCACTTTGCGTGATGATGAGGATACTGTATTGAGTACAGTATCCATTTTTT
>CALVGQ010000022.1 GCA_944327135.1 uncultured Erysipelotrichaceae bacterium
GTCGTTAATATGCACTTGAGCGAGAGTCTGGGCGGCTACACCTTTTGGGATGAAGATTTCAGCGAAATCATATCGGAACCGCGCTGGGTAGATCAGGGAGAGGTGACCGCTGAAGTCTTTACCCCTGCCAGTCAGATTTTGGAGATCAATTCAAAAAGTGGTCTTTATCCTCTCTATATGGCCTATTCCATTTACCGTGTCAGACGTAACGCCGTAAACGGGCCAGGTTCTGATCAGAAGTTCAGTCATGATGAACAGTATAGTTTGTGGGAAAAGGTTCTTGCAGAGAATATCTTTGTGATCTGCAAAACACCGATGGCCAAAAGCATCACCAAACGAACGCTGTTGGGTTTCCGTGATGCAAAGATAAATGCTCACTGCTTTGAGGATCTGATAAATACCTTAAAGGACAAACCTAGACAATTTATTGAGCGGATTACAAGAAGAAGCTTCTGGAAGAAGGGAGACGGTCCTATGAAATTTGATGCCGTTGTCGGCAATCCACCATATCAAGTTACTGCCAATGGTGAAGCGAATGGTTCTGATCCGATTTATCATTTGTTTATAGACGCAGGCAGAGCAGCGGGAGCAAGAGGTACATTTATTCATCCCGGACGCTTTCTTTTTAAAGCAGGGAAAACTCCAAAGGATTGGAATGAGAAAATCCTTAATGACGAGCATTTCAAAGTTGTTCGCTATTGGTCGAACAGCAATGAAATTTTTCCCTCTGTAGATATCATGGGAGGCATTGCAATCACGTATTGGGACAAACGAAATAGTTTTAACAAGATAGGACTGTTTACGGCATATCCAGAGTTGCAGACAATTGTACAAAAGATTATTACAGAATCGTTTCAAACATTTTCAAACTTGGTGTTTGCTGCGGAAAGTTACAATTTTACTCAAGTGTTACATGACGAGAACCCATCTGTTAAGTCTAGACTTAGCGCGGGTCATATGTTTGATTTGAAATCAAATGTTTTCGATAAGCTCCCCGATATTTTTCTGGACTCTCCTCAAGGAGAAGATATCTTTGTGCAAGTATATGGATTACTAAAAAAGAAACGTACTTTGAAATGGATCAAGCAAAAATATTTAAAGACTGCTGAGAATTTTGCAACATATAAAATATTCGTTCCTAAAGCTAATGGTTCTGGAGCAATTGGAGAGGGTGCGCCAACAATTGTAATCGGTCAGCCAGCTCTTGGTCAACCTTATACGGGGCATACCCAATCATTCATTAGTATCGGGAACTTCTCTTCACAACGAGAGGCTGAAAATTGCCAGAAATATGTTAAAACAAAATTCGCAAGAACTTTACTGGGGGTATTGAAGGTTACCCAAGATAACCCTAAAAAGACATGGGCAAATGTCCCCCTTCAAGATTTCACCCCATCCAGCGATATTGACTGGTCAAAATCGATCACCGAAATCGATCAGCAACTCTATGCCAAGTATGGCTTATCTGCCGCTGAAATCAACTTCATCGAAACCGCAATCAAACCGATGGAGTAGCAAATTGATATACAACAATTAAGACAATATGTTGCCCCTTCTGGTTTGCAACGGGGTGAATGTAGATAATTTTAATGAGAACAGGTGTTTGTAAACTTTGTCGCAGGACTGCGGAATTACAAAAAAGCCACCTCATCCCGCGTGCTATTTTCCAAAAGGTAAAGGGGGGTGAAAAGGAAAATATAGCACGTATAGAGAAAAATATAGGAGCGACCTACCCACCAGGCGGGGGGCATATAAAAGCAGAGCTCCTTTGCCATGAGTGTGAGGAGCTTTTCAGTAAGAGTGAAAAAACTGTTGCAAACGATTGCTATGTGTTCAATGGTCGTTTCCCTTTATTTGAGAAAACCAAATCGATTTCCATATCGGACCAATACAGGCAGCTAACTCTTCCGATCAATAAAACATCCCGTTTTATATTCAAAGACGATTGGAATAATGTTATTGATGGAAATGCTTTTCTCTATTTCGCCTTAAGTATTTTTTGGAGGACATCTATTTTCTATTGGCCACGAATAGGATCGAGTTATTATGATGCCCTTGGCAGAAAATACTCGGAACAAATACGAATGTTTTTGCTAACTCAGAATCATCAATATTTATCCCATATTTATGTTTGTGCCGTTATTCAAACAGTAACCCCGCTTGCTGTGATAAGTTTTCCCACTTGTACAAAGATGAACATGTTTTGTTGGTCTCATTCCTTCTTCATTCCAGGTATAATGTTTATTATGTATGTAGGCAAACAATTACCTGATTGTATTGAAGGATTAAAGTCTATTGATGATTTCTCATTTCTCGAAAAGGATATAACGCAAAGTAAATCTTATACTAATTTGTGTGAAACCATCCTGACTACTCCCGCAAAGGGGAAGTTAATAAAGGATTGGATTTCCTCATAGAGATTTTTTAAGAACATGGCATACATTACTTAATGCGAGATAACATTTCCGATAACTGAGCAATGTAATTCATCCTCTTTTTATGTATATATGGCTTCATGACAGCAGGCTGAAGAAATCGGTCTGAACCTTATCAAACGGCCCTTCCGGTCTTTCGGGATCGGAGGGGTTTCTTATTTTCAACATCATGGAGGTTGTGTATGAAGATTGAAGTGAACAAAAACGAATTGGAAAGAACGTTGATCGCGCTCGGGAAACTGATCAGTCGGATGTCTCCGGTTTCGGAGCATAAATCTCTGCTGATCGAATGCAGGGATGGCAAAGTCTGTTTCAGCACCCGTTCTCCGTCTGAACAGATGACGTTCCGGACGGTGTGTGCTGGTGAAGTCGAGTTCCGCTGTATTGTGGGATTCGATGAGTTCCGGGATGCAGTTCGCGGATACCGGAACAAGGTGCTGGAGATCGAAGACAACGAAGGAACTCTGCGAGTCGGGGAAAGAACTCTGTTTCCGATGTCCGGTGTGGAGTGGCGGGTTCCCTGTGAGAGTGAACACTGCTCTGTCAGCGAATTGCCGAAGGACTTTGTCGCTCTGTTTGCTGCGGCATCTCCGCTTGTGGACCGGAACAACCCTCGCAAGGTCTTGCAGGGAATCAACCTGTGCCGGGAGGGGATCACTACGACCAACGGCAAGGAACTGCTGAATATCTACGTTCCGCTGAATGTGGATGACTTCACGATACCGCTTCCTTTGGCTCTGATGCAGACCAGGACAACGGAATCCGGTAAACTTTCCACGTGGACGGACAGAACCGGGAAGATGTGCCGTATCGAAACGGAACACTGGGTCTGGTATGCGGAGGGATTGGAGGGGAACTATCCGAACTGGAAACAGGTCATCCCCTCACAGAAGGCATTGGTACGTTCGGTATCGTTTCTGCCGGAACGCGGTCAGCAGCTTGAAATCTTCCTCAAGAACGTACCCGATCAGCCTCCACATAATCCTGTGGAGTTGTACCAGAGCGAACCGGGGTATCTGAACATTCTCGCTGGCGAAATGCACACCAGCATAGCAGCGGAGTTCATCGGTAACTGGAACGATGTTTCGATCAAACTCAATAAGCACGTGCTTCTTCGGCTGTTATCGGAGGGACATACGAAGATTGAAGCGGGTGACGGACATTTTCCGATCCTTGCAACCGGAGGAACGGGACGCTATATCACGATACCGTTATATCAGCCTCAAAAACAGAATCAGGAATCCAAACCCATTCAAATTCAAACGGAGGAACCCAAAATGGAAAACAATGAAATGAGAGTCGTGTCCGCCCCTGTGCAGACGGTCGTT
>CALVGQ010000023.1 GCA_944327135.1 uncultured Erysipelotrichaceae bacterium
TATTCTTGGCAATCGTGTTTGCCCGTATCTTTGCGGCTTTGATGCCACAAGAATTGCAGAAACGCGATTTGCAGGTATAGCAGATGATATGACTGTTGTGACAATTGGGACATTCGTAGATTTCGAATCCAGCATCAATGGTACCACAGGCAAGCATCTTCTCGACTTCGCGCATGACCGCAGGTCTGACGATGTTCTTTATGACCTGAGGGTCTTTTAAAAAATCGTCAAATGTTCTATGCTTAGTTCAAAGAGCTTTATTATTGATGAAGTAAATGACGGATTTTATCCGTCACTTTTTTATGATTTGATCTTTATTTTCGATAATTGCTTGGACAACAGATCACTTTCCCATAAGGGGTATAATCAAAATCCGGCTTTAATGAATCGGTAATGATAGTTACTTCGCCAATCTTGGCAAATGGGATATCGCTCAAAGTATCAAATTTGCTGCTGTCGGCGAGGATATAAGCATTTTTTGAAAGTGAAATGATTTTGGCTTTCAGCATGGCCTCCAATTCGTTGGTGGTAGAAAATCCGATGATTGAATTGATGGCATTGCAGCCGAGAAAAGAATTATTGAAATTCAGTTCAGAAATCCGTTCCGTCGTATTTCCATCAATAATGATGTTGGTTGAGAATTTAACATACCCGCCATAGGTATAACAGCGAATCTGTTTTCGATATAGCTTTTCAATGATCGAAAGTGCTTGAGTGACAACCAAAATATTCTTGGCGCAGATAAAATCAATCATTTGTTCCGTGGTCGTTCCAGCGTCCAGATAAACAATGTCGTTATTTTGAATAAGCGAGGCTGCATAACGGGCAACATCTCTTTTTGCTTCCATGTTGACTAGGTGTTTAGCGTTCATGTTTGGTTCATGTTCGACAGATTGGTTTAAGATTGCTCCACCATAAAAGCGCTTAACAAGATTCATTTGCTCCATCTCCAGCAGATCTCGGCGAATGGAAACCGGAGAGACATTCAGTGCTTCTGCAATTTCATTGACATAAACTTTATTCTTTTCGCAAATCAGCTGATAAATAAATGTAATTCGATCATTTTTCATAAGGAAACCTCTCATTTTTTAAATATTATATCAGAAACAATCGATTTTTGTCTTAAAACGAGTTGAAATATGATCGTTTATGATAAATTGATCAATTCTCATGATCGATTGATACTTGTTAAAAAACGAACATACACTGGCGCTGACTGGTTAAAAAACTTTTTCAAAACGCATTGTATGCAATAAATCGTTCTCATATAATGAAAGCAAGAAGAAAGAAAGGGCTTTCAATTATGATCTATACCATTACATTTAATCCGTCCTTAGATTATTTTGTTGAGCTGGATTCGAAACTGACTGAAGGCTTAATCTTTAAAACCGATAAAACAGCCCTGCGCGCGGGAGGAAAAGGAATCAACATTTCGATCATGCTTTCTATGATGGGGATTCCTTCGAAAGCTTTGCTTTTTCTGGGAGGAGCAATTGGGAATGTTATTGAAACGGAGTTAAGCAAACTTTCAGTCATTGAGATTCACAAGATTAAACTAAACGAAAATAATCGCATTAATGTAAAAATTAAAACAAATCAGGAAACAGCAATCAATGCTTATGGACCAATAGCTGAAAAGGAGCATCAGTTGTTGCTTTTGAAAGAACTGGAATCGTTGGAAGAAAAAGATATCGTGGTTATTTCGGGAAGCTTCTGTCGAGGGATTGATTCCTCATTTGTGGAGAAAATCGGAGTTGCGGTAAAATCCAAGAAAGCAAAGCTGGTAACCGATATTCCTAATTTGACCGCAGAAGATTATAGCAGAATTTGTCCGACTTTGATCAAACCGAATCTCGAAGAGTTGGCCAGTATTTTTAAAAAAGAAATCAATTTAGATAATTATCGCAGTTATGTTAAACAGCTGATTGACAGCGGAGTTGAAAGTGTGATCGTTTCTTTGGGAAAGGATGGATCCTATTATGCTGACAAGCAGAACCAATACCGTGTGATCGGACCGGAGATCCAGGTCGTGAATACTGTTGGATGTGGGGATTCGATGCTTACTTATGTGATTGCTTCATTAATGAAAGGACTTCCGCTGAAAGAATGCCTTAAATATGGAGAAGCAGCAGGCCGCGCCAAAGCTCAGCACTTGGAACTGGCGATGAAAGAAACGGTTGAAAAAATGCTGGATCTGATCAAGGTTGAAAAAGTCATTTAAAGGAGGTAGAAAACATGGCTTTAGTTCATTTAAATGTACGAAGTTGGTGCCTGAATCAAAATACAGACATCGAAGTGATCCTTCCTTCCATAAAGCAGGGACAAAATGCAAAGGAATATTATGGATCACAAAAGAAGTATCCGGTTTTATGGCTGCTTCATGGCACCTTGGGATGCTATAACGATTATTTGCGAAGAACCAACATCGAGCTGTATGCAACGGAAAATGATTTGATTGTCGTGATGCCGTCGGCGATGAACAGCAATTATTCCAATTGGACCAATATGATTCCGCCGTTCAATATGTTTGATTATCTGACGGAAGAACTGATGCCGATGATTTATGGCTGGTTCCCGGCTTCTGATAAGCGGGAGGATAATTTCATTTGCGGATTGTCCATGGGTGCTAGAGGCGGAGCCAGCAAGTTCGGTTTCAATTATCCGGAAAAATTCGGTGGAGTGGCCTGCATGTCTGGTGTACCTTCCGATATTCGGACGATTATGGCGAATCCAGATCATCCAATGTATGCCAGAGAAAAAATTACGGTTGAACAGGCAGGAGGTCTCGAAAAGTTCTTAAATTCTTATGAAAATGTATGGGATAAAGTGGCTGAGGTAGCGAAGATGGAGAACCCGCCAAAATACTATTTCTGCTGTGGAACGGCGGATGGCGTTTATCCGAATTATCTGCATTTCAAAGAATATGCTCAAAAGGTAGGATTAAAGGCTACTTTTGATGAACGTGAAGGCTATGCTCATGAATGGCGTTTCTGGGAACTTGAAATTCAGGAAATCCTGAAATTCTTCGGATTTACCAAAGGTCAGACGCATAACACAACGGAACCAAACAAAGAAGTAAAAATGGAAGGCCGCTTGATTTAAACCAATTCGGTATCAACAGCAGCTGCTGTTATATAAAAGAAAGGAGGATACAGAATGGTAGTACAAATCAGGATTGACGACAGATTGATTCACGGTCAGGTAGCATTAGTATGGTCAAAGGAGTTGAGTACACCGGGAATTATCGTGGCGAATGATAATGCTGCGACCAATGACACGGTAAAGATGACTTTGAAGATGGCATGCCCGCCGGGAATCAAGCTGTTGGTCAAGACGGTGGAGGATGCAAAGGGGTCCATCAACGATCCGAGGGGAAAGAACATGAGAATCTTTGGATTGACAAGAAATGTTTCCGATGCCTTGGAATTGGTGAAGGCTTGCCCAGGAAATATTCTCGAAGTGAATCTGGCCAATGCCGGGGTTCATGACAATGACACCAGTGAAAAGGTCACGCTGCAGGGAAGCAGAATTCGATTAACTGAGAAAGAACTAGCGGCGGCAGAAGAATTGGCTGATATATTGGGTGACAAGTTTATCAGCCAGCTGATCCCGACATCCCTCAAACATAAAGTATCAGATCTCATTAAAGCTGCAAAGAAATAAGGGAGGATAAAGCATAATGAGTAATTTAATGATCGCCATCATGGCAACATTGGCCTACTTCCTTACCTATGGCGGCAACTGGTTGTTTGGACAGTGCATGATTGAACGACCAATCGTTGTAGGTATGGTAACTGGATTATTTTTAGGAGACATGAAGACGGGAATCACCATTGGTGCAGCACTTGAAGCAATTTACATGGGTGCCGTTAATATCGGTGGAGCGACTTCTGCCGAACCGGTTTCTGCCACGGTAATGTCCGTCACGTTTGCGATTACTGCTGGTTTGAGTTTTGAACAGGCTGTAACGTTGGCGGTGCCAGTTGGATTGATCTTCAATAGCTTAGGTAAGATCTTCATTTTGGTCAGCAACTTCTTTGCTCCGGCTTATTTGAAGATTTGTGAAAGAGGAGATGGAAAAGCATTAACCCGTTTGATCCTGGCTGCTTGGTTCACGATGTATGCGATTCGCTCTGTCATCATCTTCTGCTGCATTTACATGGGAGTTGATGCGGTTCAGCTGTTCATTGCGGCAATTCCGGAAAGAATCATGAATGGTTTGAACGTTTCTGCCGGTATGCTGGCTGCAATAGGTATGGCGATGCTGATGAAAATGCTTATTAGCAAAGAAAACATTGTCTTCTTCTTCTTGGGCTTTGTCCTGTATACCTATTTGAATCTGCCGGCCATTCCAATCGCGATCATTGCTATCGTATTGGCTGTTGTGATTGGCGTCATCGATAAGAGCATTTTGGATACCAAGGCTTTAGCTGTTAAAGGCGGAGCTGCTGGCGTTAGCGAAGAGGAGGAATTTTTCGGATGAGTAAGATGTTTGATAATTTGTCACCTGAAGATCGCAAGATGTTAAACCGCATCTATTGGAGATCCTTCATGGTATTTGCTGGTCCTGCTGGTACAGCTTATGGACAGTCTCCAGGATTTACCAACTCAATCATGCCGGCTTTGGAAAGATATTATCCGGAAAAGGAAAAACGGGCGGAAGCGATGGTTCGGCATATGCCGCGATACAACATTACACAAAATGTCGGAACATTTGCAATGGGTCTGGCCGCGGCGATGGAAAAACAGAATGCCGAGCACTATGGAGAATATGATCCTTCCGGTATCCCGGCAATTCGTACTTCCCTGATGGGACCGATGTCTGGTATCGGTGATGCGATTTATTGGGGAATCGTTCGATGCATCGCTGCAGGCGTAGGTATCGGATTTGCTGCTAACGGTTCAATTTTAGGCCCGATCCTGTTCCTGTTGATTTATAACATTCCTGGTATGCTGGGACGGTATTATCTGACTTATTTGGGATTCTCGATGGGAGAAAATTTCATCAAAGAGGCTTACGAATCAGGAATGATCACGCTGCTGACCAAATGCGCAGGAATCATTGGTTTGATGATGGTTGGTTACATGGCTGCATCGAATGTTACGTTTAGCACTATCTTGATGATCCCGGTTACCAACGCTGAACCGGTTTCCCTGCAAGCTCAGTTTGACAGCATCCTGTTGGGACTCCTGCCATTGTCATTAACCTTGCTCTGCTATTATCTGATGAAGAAAAATTGGAATCCAAACAAACTTCTGGTTTTATTAATGGTTGTCGGCATGCTGCTTGGTGCTTTGGGAATCTGCTAACAGGACGGCTGAAATATGAGATATAAACATTTAAGTCGTGCTGATGTCGATATTTCTCAATTTACCATTGGGACCTGGGGATTAAGCGGAACAAATAATTTCGGGGCCTTTGATCGCAATGAAGCGATCAAGGCCATCCGGGTTGCGATTGACAATGGAGTGAATCATATTGATACGGCTCCAGTTTATGGGAATGGCTATTCTGAACAGCTGGTGGGAGAAGCCCTGCAAGGCGGATATCGTGAAAAAGTGTTGGTTTCAACGAAATTTGGTTTGTGTCCGAATGTTTTAACAAGAGCAGGACGGAATGCCAGCTTTGCCAACATCATGCGGGAAGTTCAAAGTTCCCTTATGAATCTAAAAACAGATTATATTGACTTCTATTTCGTTCATTGGCCAGATCTAAACACACCAATCGCGGAAACGATGAGTGCTTTGAATCTGCTGAAGCAAATGGGTAAGATTCGTCATATTGGTGTTTCCAATTTTTCGATCGAGCAAATTGAAGAAGCTGAGAAATACGGGCAGATCGATGTGATCCAGAATCAGTATTCGATGGTGACGCAGTCGAATCGAGAATTGATGGAATGGGCCTATGAAAGAGGAATCGATACGTTCACATATGGCTCTCTTGGTTCAGGAATTCTGGCTGGGGTTTATCGAGAGCTTCCGCATTTCGAAAAGGGAGATACGCGGGTCACATTCTATGATTATTTTAAAGAGCCAAAATTCTCAAAGATCATGAATCTGTTGAAAGTGATGGATCAAGTGGCTGAAAAACATCAATGTCCGGTTGCGCAGGTAGCGATTAACTGGAGCACGCAGACACCATTTGTGGCGACTGCTTTGATCGGTGTTTTAAAACCGGAAGAGGCGATTGAAAACTGCGGATCCTTCAGCTGGAAATTGGACGATGAAGAAATCCAGCTGCTCAATGAAACCATCATAAAAGAAGAAATCAATCAATAATGAAAAGAAATGCAGGAAAAGTTTTTTTCCTGCATTTCAAGAAATAGGAGGGATTGTTATGCTTGTAACGATGAAAGAGATTCTGGATAAAGCCAGCGAAGAAAATTATGCTGTTGCTGCTCCGAATGTAAGCAATGAGATTAATGCCCGTGCCTGCATCGAAGCTGCGGAAGATATGAAAGCGCCTTTGATTTTGGATGTCGCTTACATGGCTGCCCCGGATATCGTTTTTCTGGGAGGAATGCTGAGAAAGCTGGCAGAACAGACCTATGTTCCTGTGGCAATCAATTTGGATCATGGAGCCTCATTAGAACAAGTTCAGATGGCTATTAAAGGGGGATTTACCTCAGTGATGTTCGATCGGTCTTCCTGCCCGGATGAAGAGAATATTCGTGAGGTCCAGGAAATCGTGAAACTGGCTCATGCGGCAGGAGTCTCAGTGGAAGCGGAATATGGCCATGTGGGACGGGCGACCAATTATGATGTGGACCGAGATGCTGCTTTGACCGATCCTGAAAAAGCAAGAGAATATATCGAAGCTACAGGAGTGGATTGCTTGGCAGTGGCGATTGGAACGGCTCACGGAGCTTATCCAAAAGGGTTTGTGCCTTATCTGGATTTTGAACGTTTGGTGGCAATTAAAAAAGCAACTCATCATTTTCCGTTAGTGCTGCATGGATCTTCTGGAACAGATAATGAATCTTTACGAAAGGCTTGCCAATTGGGAATTAATAAAGTCAATATCAACACCGATTTGTGTCAGGCGACGGCCAAAGCAGTAAAAGAGGCGGATTTTGAAGGAAAATCCATGTTGGTTTTCCACGTTGCACAAACTGCTTTTAAAGAAAAATTAAAAGAAATGATCGAAGTGTATGGCTCGGCAGGCAAAGCCTGGAAACCGGAGGGAGCTAAAGGAATTGCGAGGTCAAAATTTCCGCGCCGAAGCGAGTAAATAAAGGAGAACAACATGTTTGGAATTTTACTTTTAAGTCACGGGAAAATGGCTGAGGGATTGCTGGACTCAGCGAAGCTGTTTTTTGGTGAGATTGAAAAAATTAAGGCACTGTGCTTGCTTGAAAGCGATGCCGTTGAAGAATTTGATAAGAAAATTATTGAAGCGCTGGAAGAACTGGATGAGGGGACTGGCGTGATTACCCTGTGTGATCTTTATGGCGGTTCACCAGCTAATCGCTGCGTTTATGTGATTCGTGCTGGCCATAAGATGAGAGTCGTCACTGGAATGAATCTAGCGATGTTGATTGAACTGCTAGGAATGAGGCTAAGCATTGAAAGTGCAGAAGATATTGATTTGATCCATTTGATTGAAGCAGCAACGGAATCGATTGTCAGTCTGAATGAAGCAATTGCAGCGACTGAGAATCCGGATGATGAAGAAGAATTTTTCTAAAAAAGAAAGGAGCGACTATGAGTAATAAACAATCTAAAAATATGCATCTTTTGTGTTTTGACCCGATTTTTTATCCGTTGGAAAATGGACATATGAAAATGGTTCATTATGGTGATGGCGAAGAATTGATCAAAATGGAAAGCGGCGTTATTTATAATGAGGATGGTACAGCGACTTTGTCGTATTTTAATCCTAAGGCGAAAAAAGTAGAAATCCGTTATAGAAAACATAATTATAAATTTGCTAAACCAGAATTTAGAAAAGATCCGGATTTTTATAGTAAAGATTATGTTTTCGAGCCGCTGACTAAGGATGAAAATGGATTCTGGCATGGAACGATCAATCCGGGTCCAGGGTTCCACAGCATCTACTATTATGTGGATGGGGTTAAAACGATTGATACCAAAGGACCGTATGGTTTTGACAGTGATGATATTCGGAATTTTGTGGATATCCCGGATGATCCGGATACGGAAATTCATGATGTGCCGCATGGCTCGATCACGCGGGAAATTTATAAGTCTTCTATTACTGGAAGATATAGGGCATGCTGGGTATATACTCCGGCTTCCTATGGACAAAGCGATAAAAAATATCCAGTTCTTTACATTCAGCATGGCGGCGGGCAAGATGAAGTCTGCTGGTTTCAATCCGGAAAGATCGACCTGATTTTGGATAATCTGATTGCTCGCGGAGAAGCAGAAGAAATGATTGTGGTTGCGAATAACGGCTATGTATTGAAGGAAATGAAAGAAGGCTATTTCTCGGAGAGAAGACTGGATCAAGTCATTATTCAGGACTGCATCCCGATGATCGAGAAAAAATATCGTGTCTATGCAGATCGACGTCATCGTGCTGCGGCCGGGTTATCGATGGGCGGAGGTCATGCAAGACGCCTTGGACTAGGGAACCCGGATGTGTTCGCAAATGTCGGAATGTTCTCGTCGGGAGAATGCTTTCCGACGATAACGAAGGATAAAGATTTGGATTTAACTGAATTGTTCTCTGATGCGGAAAAGTTCAATGCAATGATGGATGTTGTGTTTGTTGCATGTGGGGAGTCTGATCCGCGTTATGATCAAACTGTTGCCGATTTGAAGCCATTGCAGGAAAAAGGACTGAATATTGAATTTAAGGGATATCAGGGTCAGCATGAATGGAATGTTTGGCGTTATTGTGCAAAGGATTTTGTCAAGAAGATTTTTAAAAAATAAAGAAAGGGGCAGAGTATGAACTTTGAACATGGAAGAAGTACGACGGTCAAAACAGACAAAGGCTGGGTTCGCGGCTTTAAGCATAATGGGATTTACCATTTTTATGGGTTGGATTATGCTTTTGCTAATCGTTATGAGGTTCCAAGAGAATGCGATGCCTGGGAGGGTGTAAAAGAAGCTACCTGTTTTGGCTATATCTGCCCTCCTGGTCAGCCTAATCGCTTGGGGAATCATATCAAGAATCCGTATCGCTATTGGCCAACCAGTGATCATTGCCAAAATTTAAATGTTTGGACGCGGGATCTGGATCCACAAAAGAAAAAGCCTGTCGTTTTCTGGCTGCATGGGGGCGGCATGTTTGACGGATCCTCTATTGAACATCAAGCTTATGATGGCTTCAATTTAGCGAAAAAAGACGATTTGTGTGTCGTTACGATCAACCATCGGCTGAATTGCCTGGGTTATCTGGATCTGTCCTCATTTGGTGAGAAATACAGCCGTTCGGCCAATTTAGGAATGCTGGATATTATCAAAGCGCTGGAATGGGTTCAAAGAAATATTGCTCAGTTTGGCGGAGATCCGGATAATGTTACGATTTTCGGACAGTCCGGCGGCGGCGGAAAGGTTTGCACTTTGTTAAATATGCCGGCAGCGGAGGGATTGTTCCACAAAGCTATGGTGATGAGTGGAACAAGTGAGAACCGTGCGGGTGATAAATACAAAGATCAACGTCCAATCATTCTTCGGGCAATGGAAATTTTGGGTATCCGAGAAGATGAGGTTGAAAAACTGGAAACCTGGGATCAGAAGGAGATGCTGAAAGCGTTGGATCAGGCGGCCAAAGAACAAGGACAGCGCATGCTGATGATGTACTCGCCAAAGAAAAACGAAGATTTCTTAGGCGATCCGACAACCTATGGATTCAGCGAGTTTGCCAAGAAAATTCCAGTGATCGTTGGCGGTGTATATGCGGAATTCAATTATCAGTTTGAAAATGGATACCGCGAAAGCAGCACATCGGATACGGAAGCGGAGAAATTGATCGATGCGAAATTCGGTGAGGGCAAAGCTGTTCGTCTGGCGCCGTTATTTAAAGCGGCTTTCCCAGAGCTGAAATTAGTGGATCTGCTGAACTACAATTACCATGGAATACGGATGGGGACCAAGCAGTTTATTCGCAGACGGATCAAGGATGGCTGCGTAGCGA
This sequence comes from uncultured Erysipelotrichaceae bacterium, assembly GCA_944327135.1. Taxonomy (GTDB): domain Bacteria; phylum Bacillota_I; class Bacilli_A; order Erysipelotrichales; family Erysipelotrichaceae; genus CALVGQ01. Next base: position 10,109 of record CALVGQ010000023.1, read on the forward strand.
CCTATAATTATATGTTTGCTCCGCTAACGAAGATCAATGAGCATAGCACAGCGGTGCATAGCTATGAGATTCCGTTCTTTTTCCATAACACTGAGATCATTCCGTCCAATGATTTAGCCTATGAGGATGAAACAGAGAAGGTTGAACTGCAATGTGCAGGGCGATTAGCGAATTATGCGCGTTATGGTGCTCCTCAGCTTCCGGGTCAAGTGGAATGGATACCGTGTGAAGAAGGGCATATTCATACTTTAATTATCGATAAAGATACTCGCATGCTTGATAATTACGATGAAGAAATGGTGAAAATTATTCAGGAAGGCGAAGGCGATAAAACAGATTATGATGCTTTGCTGGCAAAGCTGGTCAAGGGAAGATAAAAAGAGTTCCTGGCTTGAATTTCAAAATGAATATTTTGTAAAAGGGAAAGCAGATGCTTTCCCTTAAAAAGTAAAAATGACTTTTTGAATTTTAAATGGATTAGAAGCGGATTTGTTTCATAAGAGGAGGTAAGCATGAATTTTGAGCATGGAAGAAATACGGTGGTTTTGACAGATAAAGGGCCAGTTCGCGGTTTTAAATACCGTGGAGTCTATCATTTTTATGGCATGGATTATGCTCAGGCGGAAAGATTTATGCCTCCGCGGGAATGCAATCCGTGGGAAGAGCTCAAAGAGGCGACCAATTATGGCTTTATTTGTCCGCCATTTCAGCCTTATAAAATTGGGAATAATCTAAAGAATCCGCATCGGTTCTGGCCGGAATCAGAAAACTGCCAAAATCTGAATGTTTGGACTCAGCATCTGGATCGTTCAAGCAAAAAGCCGGTGATCGTCTGGTTTCATGGAGGAGGCTTTTTTAATGGTTCTGCTTTGGAACAGGAGGCCTATGACGGGTTCAATCTCTGCAAACATGAAGATGTGGTCATGGTTACGGTTAATCACCGGCTGAATGTATTGGGTTATCTTGATCTAAGTCAATATTCTAAAAAATACGCTCGTTCGGTCAATGTGGGCAATTTGGATCTGATCGCGGCCTTGAAATGGATCCGGCGGAATATCCTTTGTTTCGGCGGGGATCCGGAAAATGTAACGATCTTTGGGCATTCCGGCGGTGGGTGCAAGGTGATTTCTTTGATGAACATGCCGGAAGCTGATGGTTTATATAAGCAGGCCATGGTCATGAGTGGGATTCCGGGAAAGCATCTGACGGATTATGGAAGAGATCAAACAGCAAAGATAGCAAAAATGCTGGAAATTCTTCATCTTTCTAAAGAGCAGGTGGCGGAACTGGAGAAGATGGATCATCGGATGATCGCTGATGCCTTCCTGAAAGCACACCAAGCATTGGGTGGAAAGGGGATGCCATTTTTAGGACCAATGAAAAATGAAGACTACTTAGGTGATCCGGTGTTTAATGGCTTTTCAGAATACGCCAAAAAGGTTCCGATGATTTTGGGCTCTGTTTATTCTGAATTTTATACGCTGCCGAAGCAGTATTTGCGATATGCGATGAATGAGGAAGAAATGCAGGCGGCAATAGAAATGGAATTGGGAAAAGAAACATCTGAGAAGGTGATTCCTTTATTTCAAAAAGCATTTCCTGAAAAAAAATTAATTGATCTTCTTACGTATGATTGCGGAGCGACGCGTGGTTCGACATTGGAGTTTGTTCACCGTCGGATCGAAGATGGATGCGCACCAACGTACAATTATTTCTTTACACCGGTCTTTGGTATTAACGAAGGCCAGACTTGCCTGCACAGTGCTGACATTCCGTTCATCTTTCATAATACGGAAAAGGTTCCGTCTTCGGATCTGGGTGAAGCAACAGCCAGGTTGGAAGCGAATATGTCAGGGAGATTTGCGAATTTTGCCAGAACCGGAGAACCGCAGCTGAAAAATGAGGAATACTGGCCAGCTTGTGAACAGGGAAAAGATCATACGATGGTGTTTGACTGCTGCTGTGAGGTAAAAGATAATTTTGATGCGGAGCTGGACAGAGAAATGAGCAAAGTTAAGTCGTATTTCGTAGACATTCAATAGAATTCGCTGCAAAAGGATTCAAAATTTGCAATTGCACTGAAAAATTCATGCGGAAAGCTTTATAGACGAGATCCATGATCCGTTTTATAATAATACCATTGCTGATCAAAAATCCTGATGAGTCATTCTCAACGGAGCGAATGAAAGCAAAGGAGTATTTTTGCTGATGTTTCGTACAGGCTGGATCAAAAGGACCTTTGACGTATGGCATCGAACGGTCTGTGAAAAGGGGCGGAGCATCTCCGCACAAAAGCAAGTGTTGAAGGGGGAATCAAGGTGGGACAGTTCTTTGTTCGAGATAAAAAATTTTATGAGCGATTTTTCATTATTGCGATTCCGGTGGTGCTGCAAAGTTGTATCACCATCGGAGTCAATATGCTGGATACAATCATGCTGGGCTCATTTGGAGACGGATATCTTTCGGCAACTTCTTTGTCGAATCAGTTTTTTAATCTTTATCAGATTATCTGTATGGGTCTGGGCGGAGGCGCTGCAGTTTTGACCGCGCAGGCTTGGGGAAGAAAGGATGAAGAAGCGATTCAGAAATCGGTGATGATCATGCTTCGTATCACGATTGTAGTGGCACTTTTGTTTACAGCAGCTTCTTATTTTTTCCCGCGCCAGATCATGTCGATTTATACGAATGAAGAACTGGTCTTGGATGATTGCGTTCGATATTTTAAATATCTCTGCTTTGCCTTTTTCTTTCAAGGAATTGCTTTGACGTTGACGCAGGTGCTTCGCAGTGTTCGAGAAGCTAAAATCGCGTTGTATGGTGCGGTGCTGGCATTTTTTATGAATATCTTTTTCAATTATGCGATGATTTTCGGTAAATTTGGTTTTCCTCGGATGGAAATCGAAGGAGCGGCTTTAGCAACCTTGATTTCACGAATTGGAGAATGTTTATTCATTGGGATCTATGTTTTTGCGATTGATAAAAAGCTGAATGTTCGATTGAAAAATATAACTATGAAATGTTCAGATTGCCTGGGAGCGTATATTCACTATGGTTTGCCGGTGCTGTGCTCTGATTTTTTGCTGGGTCTAGGTAACAATGCAGTAGCGGTAATCATGGGACATATCAGCTCTGGTTTCGTTGCGGCTTTCTCAATTACTTCGATTACGCAGCAGATGTGCAATGTCTTTACGACTGGGGTCACCAATTCCAGCGGAGTGCTGATTGGAAATACGTTGGGTCAAGGAAAGAAAGAAGAGGTTTACCAGCAAGGAAAAACGTTCATTGCGATGAGCTTGCTGCTTGGAATTGCTGCTGCGGCGGTGATCTTCCTGATTAAAGGCACGGTAATTGGAATGTTTAATATTGAAGAAGAAACCAAATTGATTGCAGACAGCCTGATGAATGGTGTTAGCTTCATGATTATCTTCCGGATGATGGGCAGCGTATTGACTAAAGGCGTGCTTCGCGGCGGCGGGGATACCCGGTTTTTAATGATTGCCGATATTATCTTTTTATGGTGTGCTTCGGTTCCGTTAGGATATTTTGCGGGGATCGTTTTGCGGCTGGATGCCTTTTGGACTTTCTTCTTCCTTAATATAGATCATGTTTTGAAGTCTACGCTGTGTCTGATTCGTTTCCGTTCTAAGAAATGGATGAGGACGATTGAATAAAGGATTAGTCTGAATAGGTTTAAAAGAGGGCGCTTTTTGAAAAGAAAAGTGCCTCTTTTTATGGGTAAAAAAAGGGGTGAAAAGAGAAAGAAAAAAAGGGAAAAAAAGATATTGACAGAGGGGAGGGGATTTGGTATTATAAGTAAGCACTCGGCGAGAGAGACTCGCAGGGGGCGATCGATCTTTGAAAACTAAACAGAACAAACTTACAAA
>CALVGQ010000024.1 GCA_944327135.1 uncultured Erysipelotrichaceae bacterium
TCAGATTCTCTGCTAATGCCACTGCCAACTCTACCGCAGCATCGAAATCTGCCAGGGTACAAATTCCATAGCTGGAATGGATGTATCGGACCGGAATTCCAATAACCAGACAAGGAACATCCGCCTGATGAATGATCCCACCATTGGTTCCTCCGCCTTCACGGACACTTTGCTGGACTGGGATTTTTTTTTGACGAGCCAGCTCCAAAGCAAAACGCTGAAACCGCGGATGCGTAATCATTGAACGATCAAAATGACGCAGCATTGGTCCACGATTCAAGGCCGCTTGGACCTGCCATGATTCCATCCACGTGTCATCGGCCGGACAACCCTCAAAACAAATCGCAAAACGCGGCTTCAAGGCCCGTAAATTGGCACTGATCCCACGTTCCCCTACTTCTTCCTGACTGCTGAAGGAGGCACTTACATCTACCTGCAGCTGCTTGCCTTTCAGCCGCCGAAACGTTTCAATCAAAGCGGCAACACCCACTCGGCAATCCATCGCTTTGCCTAAAAAAAGGCCCTTTTCTTCATCCACTTCACAGATGACTGCCGGAACAGCCGGACAAGCTATTTCCAGCTTAAAGCGATCACGAGTATCCTGTTCTCCCATGCTTCCGCAATCCAGCACCATATGGTGGATATCCATCGGCGCATTCCGTTCTTCAGCACTCATAAAATGAACCGGTTTAGCCGCAACCAAAGCAGAAATCCGTTTTCCTTCAGTATTTCGGATCCACATTTTAGAAGCCGGAAGGGTAGTCGCGCTCCAGCCGCCCAACGGCAAAAACGGCATGGTTCCATCTGGACGAATGGCCTGGACTAATAGCCCCACCTCGTCCAGATGAGCATCCAGCATCAGCATGGGTTTCCCGCAGTTTTCCTGGCGAACACATCGAACATTGTGCAGCGTATCCTCCTGCGGCTCAAATTCTGCCATTTCTTCTTTGACCAGCGCTGCCACTTCTTCTTCAAAACCACTCGGGCCAAAGGCGTTAGATAAATCACGAATCAATTCAATTTTTTCTCTCATGCTTTTCTCCTCGTTTCTTTTTCCATTATACACGTCTTTGATCCAGTTCGATGGAAAAAGATCCCCCTTTTTCTTTCTTTACCTTTTATGCTAAACTAACAATATGAGAAAAAAACTGCAATCGCTGCCGATCGACGCAGTTTCGGCCCGTCTGCGTTCCTTCCATTTTCGGCTGCTCAATTACGGGCTGCTTCATTATGATTCCAATAAGAAGCTGCAAGACAGCTTTCTTTCCCATTATCGGATCTGTGTGGTCATCAGCGGTGAGTTCCGCATTGCTACTTCAAACTGCAGCTATTCACTAAATCCTGGAGATCTTTTCTTTCTTGCTCCCAATGTGCTTTATTCTGCTTTTTCCTATCAGCCTGTCAATTGTTTTCTTTATTTAGACTTTACGGTCGATGAAGAAGCCGATTTTGTGGAACTGCTCCGCCTGCGGGATGTAATCCATCTCAGCAAGTTGATCGATCAGCGTCAACAGAGCAATTTGATCCATCTTGATCAAACTGTTAAAAACCACTATCCAGGAACTTATCTAATGGTTGAATGCATGCTTATTCGGATTTTGATCGTTATGCTGAACCGGCTCCAGGAGGAACCGACCTTTCTTGTCCATCATGCTCAAAATGCCAAGGAAAAGCTATTGGCCGCCTGCACTGATTACATCGAAAATCATTTGACAGAACCCATTACAGTCCGTCAAATTGCTGCACATTTTAATTATTCAGAAAATTATATCTATAAAATTTTTCAAGAAACACTGCACCTTTCCTGTCGGGATTACATTCTTGAATATCGGCTCAATCAGGCTTTGCAGGATCTCAAATCAAGCGCTCTTTCAATTTCTGAGATTGCTGCCCGCAATGGATTTTCTTCAGTTTATCACTTTTCCGGTTCGTTTAAGAAAAAATTTGGAGTCAGTCCGACTTATTTTCGCGGTCGTTCCTTTCAATCCGTAAAAAAAAGAATTCCTGAAAACTGAATGATCGCTTAGCTTTGCTTACGTCATTGTTGATTTCGAAGAATTCTTTTTTATTTTTATAATAAGGCAGAAAGCATGTACAGCATCGCAATGCAAACGCCTAAGCCAAACAGCAGTAATCCAAATGACAGACTGCTTTCAATCGCTGAAAGTACTTGCGAAGTATGAATCTCCGGGACTAGCCGGCCTGGTACATAATCTTCCTGATTCACCGGTTTGATTTTTCGCTTCGCCAAGAGCGTATGCTGCAACAAAGCCACCAGCCAGTCAGTCAAGCTTCCAGCTACACGACAAACCAAAGCGCCAAGAAATGGCAAAAGGTGCTCCAAAAGCGGTCTGTACAGCAACGTTTCCAGATCCAGCCATTTCCACCAGCGATCAACATACACCGCAGGCTGATTTTTCTGTTTCTTCATCAGCATCGTCCGAATAACAAAAAGGTACACGATCGCTCCGATCACTAAAGAAGTCACTGCCCCCTTCAGATTGACTGCTGAAAAGTAAGAAACCGCCTCTTCTAAAGCTGCCCCATGCAGAAAAGACTGCGCCAGATCAGCAATCCCATCAGCCACCTGGTTTGGCATCACTCCAATCAAAACCAGAGGGACTGCGCTAACCGCCAGAGCCAGCGTACTTTGCAGATTCATGACCTGTTTTTTCTGATCAAATTCCTGCTGACGCTTTGGGTCCGCATTCTTTTCAACAAAAAGACACACAAACAATTTCGTCATATAGGCAAAGGTCAATCCGCCCGCCGTAATAAACAGGATTTCCGTGATTCGAAATAAGTCGGCCCAGCCAGTATGCAGATAGAGTTCACTGGCTTCTACGATGCTTTCATGAATCAGTGTTTTGGAAATATACCCATTCAGCAGCGGTACACCGCTAATTCCCAAGGCTCCAATCAAAAACAAAACCATCAACAACCGTTTGTTCCGGCCAAACCCGCGAATTTGATTCAGCTCCAGCTGATGCAGATTCATATAAACAACACCTGCGATCATAAACAGCAGCAACTTGATCAAAGAATGGTTCACCATGTGCAGGATCGTTCCACGAACAGCCACGCATTGTGATGCCCTAAGAAAATGACCATCGCCAATCCCACTGTAACAAATCCGATTTGTGACATGGAGGAACAAGCCAGGGTTCGTTTCAAATTATTCGAAAAGACAGCCAATACCGCTCCCAAAAGCATCGTAATCACCCCTAGAAACAACAGCAGCGCTCCCCAGCTCAGATTTTCTCTAAACATTTCCGTGGAAATGACCAACATTCCAAAAACACCGGCCTTAGTCAATATTCCACTTAGCAATGCACTCGCCGGTGCTGGAGCAACCGGATGAGCTTTAGGAAGCCAAATATGCAGTGGAAACAAACCAGCTTTAGCGCCAAAGCCAAATAAGATCAAAATGCCACTGATCATCAGCCAGCGCGGATCCTGCAGTGCTTCAGCTGCGGCATACAGCTCATCCATTGCCAAGGTTCCAAGCTGCCAATACAGAATAAACAATCCCATCAGCATGACCATTCCGCCCAAAACTGCCACCGCCAAATAAGTTTCTCCCGCTTTAAGCGCCTTCTGAGTCTGTTCATGAATAACCATCACATATGAAGTAAATGACATGATTTCAAAGTAGATAAAGGTTGTAAACAGGTCTGCGGACAAAAAGACTCCCACTGTTGCCCCGCAAGTAACCAGCGTAAAAAACAAATAACGGGATTTGTTTTCATAATGATGCAGGTATTCCTGGGTAAAAATCGTTGTCATCAGCCACATAAAAGCAGCAATCGATCCATATAATGCGCGAAAGCCATCCAGCTTCAAAGCCAATCCCAATCCGCAGAAACCAGCAAGCTCATACTGGAAAGAAGCGCCCTGCATCACTTCTATTAAAAGCCATGCCAACAGCGCCATCTCCACCGCCATAACACCAATGGCTAGCTGAAAACGCCGCTTTTCATTTTTCCGGCAAAGCCCCACGACCGCCAATATGCCTACCATCGGCCAGATGGTGGCGATCAGTAATCTTGGATCATTCATCGTCTTCCCTCCTTAGCAAAGCCCGCTGGCAATTTGTTCCAGCAAAGCCAGCAATTCTGTACTATGCATGCCAAAGAAAAGCATCAGCACACAAAGCAAAACGAAAGGTCCTTTCATCAGCCAGCTTGGATCGCTGATCCCGCTAAGCTTTCCTGAATGAAAGCCTTGATGCGGGAAAAATGCACGAATACTGATTTCAAAGACATAAGCTGCAGTCAAAACCGCTGAAATCAACAGTGCCGCAACCCCCAGCAAAGCCAACGGCGTTCCCAAAGCCACCGCTGCATCCGCTAGAAGCGTTTTGGATACAAAGCCTGCAAACAGCGGAATGCCCGATAAAGCAAGCGCTCCGACCGTAAACGCTCCAAATGTCACCGGCATAACTCGACCGAAGCCTTCAATTTCCAAAACGGTTTCACGATGGGTCCGTTCCATCACTGCGCCAACGCAGAAAAATAAACAAATTTTCATGATTCCATGAAACAGCATATGAGCCATCGCTCCCAAAAGTCCTAATGGCGGCATCAGCGTGATTGCAAAAACGATATAAGACAGATTGGAAACCGTAGAAT
>CALVGQ010000025.1 GCA_944327135.1 uncultured Erysipelotrichaceae bacterium
CAAAATCGGCGCATTGAATATGTTCAAATTCGTCAGCGAATGGGCCATTTGGTCGCTCGAAGAACTCAGCAAATGGCTTTGGTATTAACACAAAAACAAAAAGAACTTTTTCGGCTTATACAACAAAGGATGGCTGAATCCCGTCAGCAGCTCATTCGTGAGGCGGCGATGCTGGATGCTTATTCCCCTTTAAAAAGTCTAAGCCGCGGATATACATTGACATATTATGAAGGGCATTTATTAAATTCGGTTGATCAGGTTGAATTGGAACAGTCGATCGAAGTAAAGTTATATGATGGAATGCTGATGGCCCAAGTAACGAAAAAGGAGAAGAATCATGAGTGAAGAAAAGACGTTTGAGGCATCGATGGCCCGCCTAAATGAACTGGTTGCTTTGCTGGAGCGCAATGATACACCTCTGGATGAGACCATTGCCTGCTTCGAAGAAGGATTAAAATTGGTTCAGGAGTTGGAGAAAAAACTGAAGGGTTATGAGAAAAAGGTCGATGCATTAATGAAAGCGAGTGAGGACAATGCTGGAACAATTCAATGAGGCCTTGGCACATGCTCTGGATGGTTTGCCGGATTCGCGAGTCAAGGAAGCCATGAACTATTCTTTGCAGGCAGGGGGAAAACGACTTCGGCCGATGCTTGTTCTGTCTGCCTGTGAAGCATGGGGGGGCAACTGGAAAAAAGCCCTTCCTGCGGCAATTGCCCTAGAAATGGTTCACACATATTCCTTGATTCATGATGATCTTCCGGCCATGGATGATGATGATCTTCGGCGTGGAAAGTTGACCTGCCATCGACAATTTGATGAGGCAACGGCCATTTTGGCGGGGGATGGCCTGCTGACTGAGGCGTTTGCGGTCCTTGCTGCTAGTGCTTTAAGCGATCATCAGAAGGTTGAATGTGTTTCAATCCTGGCAACTGCAGCTGGAAGCAGCGGGATGGTCCTTGGGCAGGTTCTAGATATGGAAGCGGAACATGTTTTAATCGAGGATCTGAATGAATTGGAACGGATTCATGTGAATAAAACAGGGCAGCTTTTTGCAGCGGCATTAAAGCTTGGCAGCGTTGTAGCTGAAAAAACGGAATATATGGATGTATTGGATCGTCTGGGTAAAATGATGGGGATTGCTTTTCAGATTCAGGATGATATTCTGGATGTAACGCAAAATCAGGAAAGTTTGGGGAAAAGTAATAGCGATGCGAAAAATCATAAAACGACTTATGTTTCGCTGTTGTCCTTGAAGACTGCGCAGCAGCACATGATGGAAGCCTATCAGAAGACGGAGGAACTGCTGAAAATCTTGCCGATTCATGCACATGGGATAGAAAAGATCATACTGGAAATGAAAGTTCGTTTGAAGTAAAAAAGGAGATGTCTTTATGGATGTAACCAAGATCAAGGATCCCTCATTTTTAAAGGAATTGAATTCTAAAGAATGTCAGGCCTTAGCGGATGAGATTCGCCGTTTTTTAATAGAAAGCGTCAGTCGGACTGGAGGGCATCTTTCCAGCAACCTGGGAGTCGTTGAGCTTACAATTGCTTTGCATAAGGTTTTTGATTCCCCCCATGATAAAATCTTTTTTGATGTTGGACATCAGTGTTACACTCACAAAATTTTGACGGGTCGAGCTGATCAGTTTAAGACCCTGCGCCAGTTTCATGGTTTGTCAGGATTTCAAAAACGATGTGAAAGCGAACATGATGTTTGGGAAGCAGGACATTCATCAACTTCTTTGAGTGCTGCTTTGGCTATGGCGGTCAGCCGTGATCTCAATCATGAGAATTATGCAGTTGTCCCGGTCATTGGAGATGGCTCGATGAGCTCTGGTGAATCGCTGGAAGCGTTGAATCAGATTGGCGAATTGCAGAAAAAGATGATCATTATTTTTAATGATAATAACATGAGCATTTCACAAAATGTTGGCGCCTTGACGCAGGCTTTTTCACGTCTGCGGACTTCCAATTCTTATACAGGGTTTAAAGAAGATCTTCGTCGGGTTTTAAATAAAAATGATCTTGGTCAATCCGTATTGAATGGCCTGACCATTTTTAAAGACAATATTAAAAAAGGGATCATCGAGGCGGGTATTTTTGATGAATTTAATTTAGATTATTTAGGCCCGGTAGATGGTCATAACATCAAAGAATTGATTCGTATCTTAAAAGTTGCCAAAAATAACAAGGGGCCCGTGGTCGTTCATGTCTTAACAAAAAAAGGAAAAGGATACCCATTTTGTGAAGAGGATACAGAAGGAAAATGGCATGGTGTCTCTTCGTTCAATCCCAAAACTGGAATCAGTTATTCTACGACACCGGAAGGACACTTATCATGGAGCAGCATTTTTAGTGAAACCTTGGTTCGAATGGCAAAGGAAGACAAGCAGATTTGTGCGATCACACCTGCAATGATCACTGGCAGCAAGTTAGAGAAATTTTTTGCTTTGTATCCAGATCGCTCGTTTGATTGCGGGATTGCAGAAGAACACGCTGCTACTTTCGCAGCAGGTTTGGCGCTGTCAGGACAGCGGCCGTTTCTTTCCTTGTATTCTTCTTTTTTGCAGCGCGCGTATGATCAGATCAATCACGACATTTGCAGGATGGATCTTCCGGTCGTGATTGGGATCGACCGGGCGGGACTGGTTGGAGAAGACGGAGATACGCATCATGGGGTGTTTGATATCGGTCTTTTGCGTTGCCTTCCTAAGATGATTCTGGCTCAGCCGAAAGATTCGCGTGAAGCACAAAAGCTGCTTTACACAGCAATGCAGCAATCGCATCCTTTTGCGATTCGATATCCGCGCGGGACTGTGGTTTATGATGAACTGGAACAACTGGAGATGCTGCCGATTGGTTCTTGGACTTTCTTTAATGATCATCCAGATCATCGCTGTGTCGTGGTCAGCTATGGCCCGGATGTCGATCGGATCTTGTCTAAGGTCATTGCAAATGATCTTCCTGTTACCGTAGTCAATGCTCGTTTTTTAAAACCATTAGATGAAACGGCTATGGTTGAGTTGGCCCAACGGCATCTTCCTGTTATTGTTTATGAAACCGATATGCTTGCGGGCGGCTTATCCAGCGCGATGCTGGAATGGGCGAATGACCATGGATGTTTACTTCCATTGAAACGAATCGGAATTGCCGATCGGTATGTGGAGCACGGTTCGATCAATCAAATCAAAACAGCAGTTCAGATTGATATCAATACGCTTTTTGATCAGATCCGGATTTTGCTGGAGAGATAACAGAAAGGGGAAAAATAATCATGCTGAAAAATCTTTTTGTCAAAGATTTTGTGTTGATCGATGAATGCTATTTGGAATTTGATCGTGGTTTCAGTGCTTTTACAGGTGAAACTGGAGCAGGAAAATCTCTTTTGATCGATGCGATGTGTTTATTAGCGGGTGAACGGGCCAGTGCTTCGTTTGTTAAACAGAACGCATCCAAGGCGATTGTCGAAGGAACATTGGAGATAGAAGAAGGTTCAGCCGTTTCTATGATTTTAAAAGAAGCAGGTTATCCGATTGGAAACAGACTCACGTTGCGCCGTGAAATTGGTCATGATGGAAAAAGCAGTGTCTTGATCAATGGTCGCCCGGCGACATTAGCTCTATTAAAAGAATGCGTCCAGCATGAGATCGATATTCATAGTCAGCATGATACCCAATATCTTTTGAATAAAAACAGTCAGCTGCAGCTTTTGGACCGATTCGTTAAAAATGAACTCCTGATAGAAACTGTTCGACAGCGCTATGCTTGTCTTCATCAGCTGGAAATGGAATATCAAAAAGCTCTCAATACGACGTATAATGAAAACGATTTGGCTTTTATTCAGGCGGAAATTGATGAAATTCAAACAGCATCATTGAAGGCTCAGGAAGAAGAAGAACTGATTCTACGTCAAAGAGAGATTCAGCAATTTGAAAAAACTTTTCAGCGGTTAAATGAAGCGGTCATGCTGCTGGAAGAAAATGATGGAGTGAACGAGAAACTGTATCAAGCAGTGCGCAGCCTTTCTGATTTAAAAGGCCAACGCTTAGAAGAGTTGCATCAATGCCTTTTGGAACATTACAATGAGGTCGTGGATATTAGTGAACAGCTGAAGGATTATATTGGAGAAATGGAAGTCAGTGAAGAAGAGCTCAATGCAATTCAAGGAAGACTTTATGAAATTCAGCGTTTGAAGCGAAAATACGGACCGACGATCGAGGCTGTTTTAAAAAGGCAGGAAGAAATGCAGCAACAGATCCAGCTGATTGTCAATCGACAAGCTTATATGGACCAAATGGAATCGCGAATACAGAAAGCCAGAGCAGAATTTATGGAAAAAGCAGAGGAGCTTTCCGTATTGCGGCATCAAGCAGCATTATACCTAGAAAAAGAAATTGAGAAGCACTGCCGGGATCTGATGCTTCCGCATGCTCGATTTGTCGTGGATTTTCAGCAATCAGAAGGAAGTGCAAGCGGGATCGACGATTTGGAGTTTTACATCAGCATGAATCCCGGAGAAATGCCTCGTCCCTTAGCACGGGTTGCCAGTGGAGGAGAGCTGTCTCGGCTGATGCTGGGAATGAAGACGATTTTTACACGTTTGCAAGGCATTCAGACCGTTATTTTTGATGAAATTGATACCGGCGTTTCTGGTGCGGTGGCCTCAGCGATTGGAAGAAAAATGAAGGCACTGTCCCAGGATGCTCAGGTTTTTTCAGTAACGCACCTGGCTCAAGTAGCGGCTTGTGCCCAAAATCATTATCTGGTTAAGAAAAAGATGACGGAAACTTCGACAACGACGGAGGTGGTCCTTCTTTCGCCCCAGCTGCGAATTGAGCAGCTTGCCCTGATTGCTTCTGGAACAATCAGTCCGGCTAGTCTTTCGGCAGCAGAAGAACTGCTTGAAAACAGTCAGAAGAGCAGGGAATAAGAAGAGTTGTGTTGAAATTTATTTAGAAAGACTTGCATTTTTATAATAAATTCGGTATGATATGAGTGTTGAAAGAAACAAGGAGTGGTGAGAGCCACTCCTTCAATTTTGTTCAGGAGAGGAAAATGGAGAAGCTAGAACAGATCAAACAACAAATTCAGCCTGTTTTGGATCAGTTTAATGTTGAGCTGTATGAAATGAACTGGCAAAAAGCTAAAAAATCAACTACCCTTCAGATTGCAATCATGCATGAAGATGGCAGCATGGATCTGGATACCTGTGCGAATGTTTCAGAAAAGATCTCTGAGCTGTTAGATCAGCTGGATCTTGTTGAGGAAGAATATTTTCTTGAAGTCTGTTCGCCTGGTGCAGAACGCCTGCTTCGTAACGAAAAAGAGGTGGCAGCTGCCCTCGGGAAAAAGGTCGCAGTAACTTTAAAACAGGAAATCAAAGGAATGAAAGAGGTCAATGGTATTTTGAAGACTTTTTCAGATGGCTTGGTCGAGGTTGAATACCGTGAGAAAGCGGTCGTACGAAGACTGGATATTCCTTATGAATCTATTGATAAAATCCGTTTAGCAGTTTAATGAGTTTGAAGGAGAATACGGAAATGAATTTAAAAGATTTACTCAAAGCAATGCAGTCGATTGAAGAGGATCGGAAAGTATCCAAAGAAATTGTCATTGAAGCCCTCAAGGAAGCTTTGGCTAAAGCCTATCGCAAACACATTGATATTCCGGATGTGATGGTCCGTGTCGATGTCAATGAAAAAAGTGGAGAAATCAAAGTGTTCCAGCAATATAACATTGTTGAAGAAGTAGAAGATGATGAACTGGAGGTCTCTTTGGAAGATGCTCACCGTCTGAATCCAGAACTTCAGATTGGTGAATTGTTGGAAAAAGAGGTATCGATTGCTAATTTAGGGCGGGCAGCGGCATTGTTGGCTAAAAATGTCATGAAGCAGAAAATTCGTGAAGCAGAGAAGCAAGCGGTTTATGATGAATACATTGATTTGTTGGATGAGATGGTTTTTGGCTTGGTTGAATCGGTAGAAGAAAAATTTGTAGTCGTAAATTTGGGAAAAACGATGGCAATCATGCCACGAGCTGCTCAGATGCCGAATGAAACCTATCGTGAAGGACAAAATATTCGCGTGTTGATTACAGAATGTAACAATCAAAGCAAAGGCGGGGCTCAGGTTCTGGTATCTCGGGCTGATGCGAATTTAGTACGACGGCTGTTTGAAAAGGAAGTACCGGAAATTTATGAAGGCATTGTCGAAATCAAAGCGATTGCTCGTGAAGCGGGAGAAAGGACTAAAATGGCAGTATATTCTTCCAATCCAGATGTGGATCCAATTGGGGCTTGTATCGGACCGCGAGGATCTCGTGTTCAGGTAATTATTGATGAGCTGAAGGGAGAAAAAATTGACATTTTTGAATGGAGCGATAATATTCAGGAATTGATTAAAAACGCTTTAGCTCCAGCACAGGTTTTAGCTGTCCTTCCAACAGAAGATAAGCGAAGTCTGCTGGTTGTGGTGGATGATAATCAGCTTAGTCTGGCAATTGGAAAGAAAGGAAAAAATGCTCGTTTAGCTGTTAAACTGACGGGAATGAAAATTGACATCAAAACCAAAGCAGATGTGGAGGAAATGGGAATCGATTGGAAAGCGAAAATGCTTGAGTTTGCTGCTGAACAAAAACGGCTGGCTGATCAAAAGGCTGCAGAGGAATATCTGGCTAAACAGGTTGGATTGAATGAGGTGACAGAAGCCTTCTCTGAAGAGGATCGTAATGGTATTGAACCTGAAGAAAATGGTTTCACTGCCCCGGAA
The DNA here is from genome assembly GCA_944327135.1 of uncultured Erysipelotrichaceae bacterium. Taxonomy (GTDB): domain Bacteria; phylum Bacillota_I; class Bacilli_A; order Erysipelotrichales; family Erysipelotrichaceae; genus CALVGQ01. Next base: position 6,772 of record CALVGQ010000025.1, read on the forward strand.
GTGATCGAATCGAAGGAAGAAACGAAAGAAGCTGCCGTTTCTGAGGAACAGTCTTCAATTCTGGTGGAAGAAACAAAGGAGCAAGAACAACAAAGCCAAGAACCAGAAAAAGTCCGTCCGGTCAAAAAAGAACGAGAGCGCAAGGAATACGTATCCCGTTTTGAAAAGTTGGCAGATGCTTCGATCAAGAGCCAACCGGAACCAGCTCCTTCTCGTAAACGGAAAGGACCAAAGGATGAAGATCGCAAGCTTCGCCTGAAAGATCTAAAGAAGGACAAAGATTATGAATTGAAACCGGTTTATTCAGAAGAAGAACTAGAAGAGATCCGGAAGCAGCAGGAATTGGAAGAGGCTAATTCTTGGATTGAAGATGATATCGATTTTGATGAGTACGAAGAATTTTATGATAAAGACTAGGGAAGGAAAGTAAAATGAAAAAAATTCCCATGAGAAAATGTGTAGCAACTCAGCAGCAGGCTCCAAAAAAAGAGCTGCTAAGAATTGTTCGCTGCCCTGATGGAACGATTGCGGTTGATGTGAGCGGACGGATGAACGGACGGGGAGCGTATCTGCTGAAAACCGATGAAGCTGTAACGATTGCGCGTAAAAAGAAATGCCTGGATCGTGCTCTGGAGTGTCCTGTTGAAGATGCAGTTTATGAAAGGATTCTTGAAGTAATCCATGGAAAATAAATTGCATGGAGCGCTTGGATTAGCGGCTCGTGCCAGAAAAATCGCAGTTGGTGAAACGGCAGTGGAACTGATTTGTTCTAAAAAAGCAAAACTGGTTTTTTTAGCAAATAACAGTTCAGAGCGAACGCACAGTCGAATTCTTCACATTTGCAATTCATGTGGAGTTCCTTGTATTGACCGATACAGCAGTGAAGAAATCTCAGAAGCAATCGGTCAATGGAATCGGATGACTGTAGCGATTATGGATGAAAGAATGGCCAAAGCTATTTTGAATTGCTTGAAATGAGGTGTAAAGACATGGCAAAACCACAGAAGAAAAAAAATACGGGAAGGAAAAGACCGCAAAGGCAGGAAACATTTGTTCCTCGCGCAGAGAAGGTGACGGCAATCAGTTATAGTGATGGAATCACTGTTTCTGAATTGGCTTCAAAATGCAACCGTAATGCCAGTGATATTATTAAGCTGTTATTCATGCTGGGAAAAATGGTGACGATCAATAGTACATTGGATGATGAACTGATTGAATTGGTTTGCATGGAATACAATATCACTGCGACGAAGGAAATTCCGGAGGATAAGGATAGTCTGGAAGATGATGTGATAGACGATCCGAAAGATCTTTCAGAGCGGCCGCCGATCGTTACGGTCATGGGCCATGTCGATCACGGAAAGACGACTTTGCTGGATACGATACGGAAAACTAAAGTAGTTGAAGGAGAATTTGGTGGAATTACTCAGCATATTGGAGCATATCAAGTTTCAGTGGGCGGAAAGAAAGTAACCTTTCTGGATACTCCAGGACACGAAGCGTTCACTGCAATGCGGGCACGGGGGGCAAAAGTGACTGATGTCTGCATCATTGTTGTTGCGGCAGATGATGGTGTCATGCCGCAGACTAAAGAGGCGGTGGATCACGCGAAGGCAGCAGGCTGTCCGATTATTGTGGCGGTTAACAAAATGGATAAACCAGAGGCCAATCCTGATCGAGTGATGAACGAAATGTCAGAATTGGGATTGATGCCGGAAGAATGGGGCGGAGATACGATCTTCGTTCGTTGTAGTGCCAAAAAAGGAGATGGAGTCCAGGATATTTTGGAAACGATCCTTGTTGTATCGGAGGTCCAGGAATTACGGGCTAATCCGAACCGTCTTTCAACTGGAACCGTAATCGAGGCCAAACTGGATAAAGGTCGGGGACCAGTGGTTACCTTACTGGTTCAAAATGGAACGTTGCATACCGGAGATCCGATCGTTGTCGGTGCCTGCTTCGGGCGGGTTCGTAAAATGACGGACGATCGTGGGCGTGAAATCAAAGAAGCAGGACCTTCCATGCCTGTTGAAATTATTGGTTTGCAGGATGTTCCAGTGGCTGGCGATCATTTTAAGTCATTTCAGTCTGAAAAGCAGGCACGAGGTGTTGCTGATCGCAGAGCACAGGTTAAGATCGAACAAGAGCGAAGAACAACCAGCGCAATGAGCCTCGATGATCTGGCTGCTCAAATTGAAACGGGAGAAATCAAGGAAGTTCCTGTTATTGTCAAAGCTGATGTTCAGGGCTCTGCAGAAGCAGTGCGGCAGGCATTGGAGCGTATTGAAATTGGCAATGTCAAAGTGACTGTGATCCGTTCAACTGCTGGGGCCATTTCCGAATCTGATGTCATGCTGGCTTCTGCTTCAAAAGCAGTCATTTATGGATTTAACGTTCGCCCTGATGCGATCGTGCGCAGAAAAGCCGAGGAGGAAGGCGTTGAGATCCGGCTGCATAACATCATTTATAAAGCCGTGGAGGAAATGGAAGCGGCAATGAAGGGAATGCTAGCGCCAGTATTTGAAGAAGTCGTTATCGGGCAGGCAGAAGTCCGGCAAACATATAAGGTCTCAAAGGTAGGGACGATTGCCGGCTGCATGGTTACCGATGGCAAGGTTGTTAAAGACTGCAAGGTTCGCCTGATCCGGGATGGAATCGTTATTTATAGTGGGAAGTTAGGAAGCTTGAAACGATTCCAGAATGATGCTAAAGAGGTGACAAGTGGTTTCGAGTGTGGAATGACGATCGAAAATTTCAATGATATTAAGGAAGGCGATGTCATTGAAACCTATGAAGACCAGCAGGTTGAGATCTTTTAAAGGTGATTTATGTCGGTAAAGCATGAGAAAACATCGAATCAGATCATGAAAAATGTTTCTGATATTATTCAGTATGATTTAAAAGACCCGTCGGTAGGTTTTGTTACGATTACAGGGGTCAAAGTTACCAATGATTACAGCTATGCAACCATCTATTGCTCTTTTCTGGGAAAAACTGAACGGAAAAAGGCGGGACTAAAAGCCTTGCAGCGGGCGAAAGGATTTATTCGCAGTGAGTTGGGAAAAAAGATGCAGATTCGTAAAATTCCGGAGCTTATCTTTGAACTGGATGAATCATTGGAACGAGGACAGCGAATCGAAAGTATTTTGAATGAAATTGAAAAAGAAAACAATTTGCAGAAATAAAGAGAGAAGGAATTCTCTCTTTTTTTTGAATAAAAAAAGTGAAAGGAGGAATAAGAATGCGAACGATTGTTGTTGAACCAGCAGTATTGGAAAATAGTGCTTCTTTGATGGAAACCATAAATGTTCAATATCGGGAATGTTTTGGACAGCTCTATCAAGCAGTAGAACTTCTTTCGGCTGGCTGGCAGGGGGCCGATAACGCTGCTTTTGTGCACCAGATCCATGGATATCAAGATGATTTTCAGAAAATCTCCCTGCTGCTCAGCCAGTACATTGAGTTTTTAAGAGCGGCAGCTCGGGCTTATCGCCAGACGCAAAGCGAATTGGTCAGTCAGGCTTCACGCTTGACAAACTGAAAGGAGAAAAAATGGATCACATCAAAATAAGTTTAGCTGAAGTACAAAGTACAGCGGATACTCTTCGCAGCTGCAATATGCGAATTTATGATCTTCTGCATGAAGCAAAGAAGGAAATGGATAAATTGCAGTCCTTTTGGCAAAGTGAGAGTTCCGATACTGTCCGACAGCGTTTTTTCCAGTTTTCCAATCAGTTCGAAACACAAAAAGAAATTATTAATGAATATGTTCGATTTTTAGAGCATACGGTGCAGACTTATGATACGCTGGAAACAGCGATTAACAGCAATGCTGCGTCTTTTCAATAGACTTTTCTTTCTGTTTGCGGCAGGACTTGTTTTCCTTGCTCTTACTTGTTGTGAAAAAAATACGATATCAACACAGGAATGGCTGCTTGAGCTGGCGGAAAAAAGCGGTTTGACCAGCATAGAACAAGACGATCACGATCAATTGGAAGCTTTAAAAAGATGGGGAATCCGTGAATCACTGCTGGAAAATAGACAGCCTCTAGATCGTCAGACGGTTGCAGCAATTTTTTATGACTGGCTGGAAATAGAGGCAGATTCTTCGCTAATGATTCGGGATTTGTCAGAATCTAAGTATCCTGACGAAGTTCTCGCAGCGGTTACAGATGGTTTTTTTGTGTTGGATGAGCAGGCATGTTTTCATCCGACCACTGTATTTAGCATTTCTCAGGCTTATGAGCTTTTGGAAAGGTTTGTTTTGCGAATTAATGAATTTCCCAAGGAAAATAAGATGGAATTGCAATTTTCAAAGGAACAGGAGGTTTGTGATGCTGTTCCCTATGAGTTTTCCATAGAAACCTTGCAAGCAAAATTTCATCCACAGGATATTCCATCTTTACAACAAATCATTACACTTGAAACAGACAAGGGAACACAATTTTTTGAAGCGGGAGAGACCATTCAGGGGGTTACAACGCTGATTCCTATTGATCCTGAAGCACTTCAGAGGATGGATCTAAGTGCGCATCAATTGGATTGGTCCCAGGCCCAATGGTTTTTTCCACAGAGCAGCATGCAGGCAAAGAAAGAGCAGTCCGTACGACTGCTCTTTGCCTCTGATTTTAAAAAAGAATACACATTCGGTAATTTTACTATTCGAGTGAATTACACTACTTCTTCTTTCCGATTGTATGTATTCACTGAAACTTCTTTGGGTGCAAATTTTTTTCTGGATTTATCATTTGATCAAATTCAGCCGGATTTTGGTTATCAAGGTACACTTCATCAGATTGATCGGGCTTGGCTGAAGGTTAAGGTTGATTCCAATGTTGCGACTGGTTTGAAAAAAGGAAGTTATCAGCAGTTATACTTAAATCCAGCGAAAAATGATTCCAAGGATTGGTTAAAAATGCTGCAAACGGCTTGGACTACTCAGCGCGCCACGGTGGATACGCTGATCCCGCTAGGAGAACTTCGGATTCCGATTTCAGGCTTTCCGCAGGTTCAAATTATTCTTCAAATTCAGCTTCGTCTTTATCTCAACGGAACAGTCGAATTGCTTTACGCTTTAGAAAACGAGTTTGGTTTTGAAATAAAAAATAATCAATGTCGTCTAATTCATGAAAATAGCCAGAATTTGGATTTTTTGATTCAGGCTACCAGTGGAATCACCTCAAAACTGTTAGTCGGTGCAGAATTGTTTCAGCAGCGTCTGCTTGATGCTGCACTGGAAGCGGGAATCCGTGCCCAGGTAAAAAGTACCTTGCACCTGACAGAGAGTCAGGAAACCATTGAAGAGGAACAGATTCCCTATGATGTTTTGGAAACATTGAACGATCAGGAAGGATTACTTTTATGTGCCGATTTAAGAGCCCATTGGCTTTTGGGAATCCAATTGAATTCTAGTCGCAGCTGGGCAGGAAGATTGGGACTTGGAAAAGAAATTACGCTGCTTGATGAAAGGAATGGTACTTTGTTTCAGGGAGCTTTTCGTCATATTGAGAACATGCAGTTCGTAGATCATTGCACACGTACCGGCTCTGTCCGACCTGTTCCGACAATTTTAGTTACAATGGATCGGATCATTCTGGAAAGCTATTCTTATTTGGTGACTTGCAAAGAAACCATTTTCATCAAAGTCCGTGGTCTTCCAAAAGAAATGAAACGGGATGATCTTTGTTTTTTCAGTGAGAATCCGCAGATTGCAACGGTGGATGATCAGGGAAGAGTTACTGGGGTGCGTGCGGGAATAACAAAGATTACAATTTCGGATCGCTCTGGCCGCTATACGGTCCAATGCAGCGTATTGGTTCGGGAAACGTGATCCTTTGCTGTTTAATTAAAGAAAGCACGCAGCTTTTTTGCTTCCGGAAAGAAGAGGGAATTGTGGTTCCAATCGAACAGAAGGGATCAGTTCATCTTTATTTAAATCAGGAACGCTGGCAGATTGAAGGGAATCCATGGATCAAGCCTCAGCGGTGTTCTGTTGTGATCCAGGAGTGGGCTTCGCTGGAGTATACAGAATTTTATCTTCCATTTCAGCTTATTCTGCTTCCTGAGCATCATTTCAATCATTATGTACGCCTAAAAATGAATCGTTCCCGGATCATTGTGGGTACCCAAAAAAAAGCAACTGTTCGGCTTTCTTCTTCATTAGGAAAAATCCAGCTGGAATTGATTAAAAAACAGGAAAACTGGCAGATTAATGACCGGTCATCTGTTGGTTTATTGGAAGTCAATCAAACTAGAAAATTAAAAGCACAGTTACAGGTGGGGGATCGTCTTTCCTTTTTACATTGGCGCTGCTGGATAACAGAGGATTTTTTAATGATGAATCTGGTTGAGACTAGCCAACTGGATAGATGGGAGTGTATGCAATGGGGGATGGTTTCACCGCCAGTCGTTCTTCCAGAATTTCCGTTATTTCGAATAAAACAGCCTCGAGGAGTACAGAAAATTGTTGCCTTGGGCATTCCAGAACTCCAAGAAGAGACGGAAATTTCAGTTTCTGTGGCATCCATGGTCATGGCTTTTAGCGCTCTTAGTGTAGCTTTGTTTTCTTTTTATCGAGGATGGATGCAGCATCAAGGCTGGTTGGAGCTGATTCCAGGACTTCTTTTTCCGGCAGCAATGATTTTCAGTGCAGTACTTTGGCCGTTGTGGGAGAAAAGGAATAAACAAAGACGAAGACAAAAACGTCTGCAGCAGCGAGAAAATGATTATCTTGCTTATTTAGCTTCGTTGAAAAAGAAGATTCTGGCAATGCAGGATCGCATTGTTGAGGCACAGGCATCCCGCTATCCCTGTAAAATGGATTTTGCTTCCTTAATTTCAGAACAGCTGTTGTTTCAAAGAACTGAGAAACAGTTTGATTTTTTCCATTTGGCTATTGGCTATGGCGAGGTGGAGAGCGGAATAGAGCTTATTTTTCCCGTGATGACAAGATGGAAGGAAGAGGATCAACTATTGCTCGAAAGACAGCAGGCGCTCCAAAAAGAAGCTCAAAAGTGTTTTTCGATTCTTGAAATTGATTTGAAGAAGTATCATCAGATCTCACTTTTAGTTAATCGAAAGGAAAAAAGGAGAATTTTTGAAAATGTTGCCGCTCAGCTTTTTTTACTGCATGATCCACAGGAACTTTGCTGCGCTTTTTTGATGGCCAAAGAGGAAATTCAGTGGGGACATCCATTCTTCTTTTATCCTCATCTTTTTTCTGAAACAAAAAAAAGGCGATTTATTTTAACAGATCAGGCTCAGGCCGAAGAGCTGGAGCCACTTTTGTTTGAGGGATTAACTCGACGACAACTAGTGCTCCTTGTTTCTGAGCCAAAAATGTTGACCTATGTATCAGCGCGTATAAAAAAACATCCTAAAACAGTGAGCGTGGTTTTCACTGAGGTGATGGGAAAAATTCCAATGGATACAGAAATTCTTCTGGATACCATCTATCGGCCTACTTTGATTGATTTGCAGCATCAGCAACGTCAAGAGTTTTCCAGCATTTTGAATCAAACAAGCGGAATCGATCTGATTCAAGCGCTTGGTGGATCGGTTTATCACTCTGATCGTTTTCAGTTAGCTGGACCTTTCGGCTTGCTGGCTTGTTTTAAAGCCAGCAAAATAGAAGAACTGAACATCAATCAACGCTGGAGACAAAGACCGGTTCATACATTAAGAGCCGTTGTAGGAAAAGAGGAAACAGGCAATGAGATCATTGTTGATTTGGATGAATCAAAGGATGGACCGCATGGGCTGATAGCAGGAGCGACCGGATCGGGAAAGAGCGAATTCCTTTTGACACTGATCCTCTCTTTAGCTGTTCAGTATTCTCCTGAGTGGGTGCAGTTTGTTTTTCTTGATTACAAAGGAGGAAGCAGTTTACTCCCGCTTTTGCATGGGAAGAATCGACTGCCTCATTTGATTGCTGCGATAAGCAATCAGGATGGATTTAATGAATTGGAACGCTCTCTCTGTCTGCTCCGGCAGGAATGCCGGCTGCGTCAGCAGCTTTTTTTACAGGCGAGTCAGTGCTGTTCTTTTCCAATAACAGAACTAACTCAATATCAGGAAATGCAAATTAACAGTTCAGGTTTAAAAAAATTAGCCCATCTGATCGTTATTGTGGATGAGTTTGCTGAATTAAAAAAAGAGCGTCCAGAATTTTTGCAGGAACTAATTTCCATGGCAAGGACCGGGAGAAGTCTTGGAATCCATTTGATTTTGGCTACGCAAAAACCTAGTGGTGTAGTGGATGAACAGATTCTTAGTAATGTCAGCTTTCGAGTATGCCTTAAGGTTCAGCTTGAACAAGATAGCCGTGAAATGATTGGCTCCGATAAAGCGGCCCATCTTTCTGAACCGGGATATTTTTATTTTTTTTCTTCCCGACAGCAGCGATATGGGAAAGCGGCATATTGCCGATTGAACTATCCATCTTTACCATTTCATTTTGAAATTTTGGATGAGTCTTTAAAACCTCAAAAAAGATTGTTCGAAAACAGCAGCCAGAACGAACGGGAATCAGATTATTTTATTCGTTTTTTTATGGATTTGTCTGAAAAAATGAATTTGCGGGTAGATCCGCTGTGGCCTACATCCCCACAACCAGCTGCAGTTCGTTCTTTGTGTTCTGCCTGCTGTGATCAGTTAATCTTTGGAGAAAGTGAAAATTGGAAAGAGCGTCTGGTCCAAACAGCTGCCCTTGATTTTAAAAAAGAACAGCACTGTTTAATTTACTGTCGGAATCCAGAAAAAAGGCGTCTTTATCTGCAAATGTTAATTCAATCGGCTGCTGAAAGTGCTACTGTGCCCATTTGTTTTTTTCTTTTTGGCAGTCATGAAAAAAAATGGGAGACGACCCAGGAAGTTTTAGCAGGATGGTTTTCAATTCAGGATATTGAAAAAATGCTTCGGTGGCTGCATCAGTTTTTGCATACAGAGAACGATGTAACGATGTATACGTTTATTTTGATAGAAGACTTCAATCTTATTAAGGATAAAATCTCAGAAATAGTTCAGCTTTTCAAGCAGAAGAGTCGATCTAAGGTGATTTTGATTGGTGGTCTTTCTGATTTGAATGTTCATTCATGCTTGCTGGATTATTGTGATATTCATCTTTCTTTGGAACCCATGAGCCGGACTGAACAACTGATTTTCTATGATCAGATTCTGCAAGAAGGAGGACGCGGTCCTCTGATTAAGCTTCAGCAGTTGTCTCCCTTGGTGCCTTGTTATTTTGAAGGCAACTTTCGACAAGAAATGATTGTTCATGCTCCCATCGTTCAATGGACGAATGATTTACAGCCGATAACGATGTTTCAATGGACTACTTTACCGCTAGGTGTAGATGCAAGGAGTGGAGAGTTGATTCAGATTACCGGCAGAAAGCCTGTATTGATTACAGGGATCTATTTGGATTCTTTGCAGCCATTTCGTCAATTTTTGCAAACCATTGATTTACAAATTCCTGTGATTGACGATTTGGATCAATTTTTGCTTTCTTTCGACAAAGACTGTCAAAAAGCAGCAGCCTGGCTGCAGGATAATAAGGCTGTCCTGATTTGTTCCTATACACAGATTCAAACTCATCCATTAAAAAACAAGATGAATTGGGAAGAGCTTGTCTGGCTTGGAAACGGTTATGCGGGACAGACATTGATTCCTGTCCAGCATTCTGATTTTATTTGTCTAAAAGATCAAGAAGGAGTGGTGAGCTTAAATGGAAGGCAAAGAAAATTTCAATGTTTCGAATAATGATCTATTGTTGATTGAATTTGAACTCGTGATTTTAGAAAGAGTCATTGAATGTCGTGTTTCTTGTAACAGTACTTTAAAAAAAGCACTGCTTTCTTTGAAGCAATGCCTCGATGAGACTTCAGGATGGTACGATTTTAAGGAGGCAGTGGTGATGGATCCAATCAGTAAAAATTATCTTCATCCTTCATCGACCTTGTTGGAATGCGGCTGCTGTCAAGGAACACGACTGTTAGTCTTCTAATTCTTAATTTTTCAATCAAATCGATGACGATAGGAGCATTGCCGGCAAAGCGGCTCAACAAGTTTACGCTCACGAAATCCCTTGACAAGGTTCTGATAGCGACTTTGTGATAAAATTTCTTGAAGAGGCTGGTGAAAGAGATTCCCTAGCTCAATCTGGCCTTCATCATCTAGGCAGCAGGGGACGACGGTTCCATCTGCAAGTATGCCAATCATCGTTCGTGCACCGTGACAGAATCCAGTGGCATTGTCGGCTTTGGCTTCTGCCGGCCATTCAAAAGGCTGGTCAAAATGAATATAGACCTGAGGTTTCCAGCGAAAACGGTCTTTGTGAGGGGTTGGCTGAAGTTCACTGATTTCAAGCAGTTTATTTAAAGCAGCTTTGGATTTTTCATCAAGTCTACCACGATTCCAGAATCGCAGTTCTAAGCAAAGATTAGGAAAAGAAGGAAGCTGTTTAGATAATGTGAAAATCGGAGCCAGATATGCTTCTGTCGATAAAGATTGGAAAGGAAGACTATGCAAGGAAATGCTGATTTTTTTCATACAGGGAAACTGCAGAAGATCCGGATAATGCATTAATAACGATCCGTTGCTGACCAAGTATGCTTTCATGTTAAATTGATCGATTCGTTTGAGAATTTCCCGCAGTTCTGGATGCATCAACGGTTCTCCTTTAAGATGCAGATAAACATGGTCACAGACGGGCTTTATTTCTGATAGAATTCGCTCAATTTCAGACAATGTCATGCTTCTGGGCGGACGTTTGGAAACATGACAAAAAGAACAATGCAGATTGCATAGATTATGGATTTCAAGATACACACGCTTGAGTTTCATCTGGATCACCGCTTCTTATTATATCAAAAAAAGTTTTCCGTGAGGAAAACTTTATTGATGCAGGATGCGCTTAAGAAATGCTTGGGTACGTTCTTCTTTAGGATGATTGAAAATTTCTTTTGGTGTTCCTTGTTCTAAAATAATTCCCTGATCCATGAAAACGACGCGGCTTGCCACATCTTTTGCAAATCCCATCTCATGCGTGACAATGATCATCGTTAATCCGTCTTGGGCCAGTTGTTTCATGACGGCTAAGACATCATCGACCATCTCGGGATCCAATGCACTGGTCGGTTCATCAAAAAGCAAAATCTCCGGATCCATGCAAAGAGCTCGGGCAATGGCAACCCGCTGTTTTTGACCGCCGGAAAGCTGGGTGGATGACGCATGGATAAACTTTTCCATTCCCACTTTACGCAGGTAAAAAAGTGCTTTTTCTTCTGCTTCTTGCTTGCTGCGTTTTAGAACTTTAACTTGGCTGATCGTACAGTTTTTTAAAACATCCATGTTATTAAAAAGATTAAAGTTTTGAAAGACCATACCGACTTTAGTGCGATACTGATTTAAATTAAGGTTGCTGCTGAGAATATTCTTTCCATGGACATAAATTTCTCCAGAATCAGCAGTTTCCAGTAGATTGATGCAGCGCAGAAGAGTTGATTTTCCACTTCCGCTGGATCCAATCAAACACACGACCTCACCTTTATCAATGGCAAACTCAATGTTTTTTAAAACTTCCAAAGAGCCGAAGCTTTTTTTCAGGTTTTTTAAATGTATGATATGTTCCATGATTTTCTCCTCAGTTCTCTAGATGATGAGTATCCATTTCCATTGCAGCTGGAACGGTTTGAGATACTGGATAACTGGAAACAGTGCGATTCATTCTTTTTTCAATAAACAGCAGGATCCGGCTGGTCGAAAAAGTCAAGACAAGGTAAATACAAGCGGTCACTAAAAATGTATCGGTATAACGAAAAATGCTTCCAGCAATAGAGGAACTCTGAAAGAAGAGTTCTGTGACTGAGATGGCGTTTAAAACGCTGCTATCTTTGATATTGACAATAAATTCATTGCCCATTGCAGGGAAAGCGTTTTTAATCGCTTGAGGGAGGATGACTAGAAACATTGTCTGAAGGGAACTCATTCCAAGAGAGCGGGCTGCTTCGGTTTGTCCTTTATCCACGGACTGAATGCCACTGCGGATGATTTCTGCCATGTAAGCACCAGTATTGATAGAGATAACAAAGATACCAGCAACAATAGGGGACCAGGAAAGCGTAGGCTTTAAGGCATAATAGATGAAAACCGCTTGTACCATCATTGGCGTGCCTCGAAACACCTCGATATAAATTGTTGTGATCAAGTAAAAAAAGGTTTTTGTGATTTTTACACTTCGGCGATCTCTTGGCTCTTTTCGGATAGCTCGTATTCCACCGACGAAAAGACCGATAATTAATCCGACCAATGTTCCGGTAAGGGCAATGAGCAAGGTGGTTTTGACCCCCAGAAAGAAAGAGGGCCAGTACCGTTTTAAAATTTCGAAAGCTGCCGGAAAAAGATTGTCCGGCAGCTTGGCAAGCATCATCATTCGTTAGAAGGCTGACGGTTTGTCGCATCCAGCATCATCTGCTGTCTTTCTTCTGCGGTAATTCCGTCAAGAGCTTCCTGAAGCGCATCCAAAAGTTCAGTATTGCCTTTTTTTACACCAATGGATACGGTCGTATCGGCTTCAAAACCGTTGCCTTGTGAGAAGCGTACCATTGCAAGATCGCTGTTGGAATTGACAACTCCGGTTGCTACCGGCAGCTCAGCAGTCAAGGCGTCTACATCTTGGCTTTGCAGCGCTAACACCATTAATGGATAGGTTGCCAGAGGTGTAGCATGATTCACATTTTCGATTTGATCAATGACTGTGTCATAAAGAGTATTGATCTGGCCTAAAACTGTTTTTCCGCTAAAATCTTGAATTGATTGAGCGTTTACTAGCGGATCATCTTTTCGAACAATCAACACCATTTCAGATTCATAATACGGGGAAGTGAAATCCACATTTTCAGCTCGTTCTGGTGTTTCAGTCATGCCGGCGATGATGGCATCGATTTCACCGCTGTTTACTGCAGGTTCCAAGCCTTCCCAAGCAATTTTCTTGATCACTAGATCTTTGTCCATGGCGTCTGCCAAACGCTGTGCAATCACTACATCATAACCATCACAATAATCGACAGAACTGATAGGTACTGTAGTATCATTTTGCTCGATTGTTGTCCAGTTAAATGGAGCATAGTTACATTCCATTCCGACTGTAAATGTACCGCGTTCATTATCGGACTCAGTGTTGTTTCCATCGGTTGATGGAGTCGTGTTGGTGCTGCATCCGCTAAGAAGCAGGATGGACATCAGAAGCATCATCATTTTTCTCATTCTTTTTTCCTCCAATTTTTACATCTAAAATAAAAATCGTATGCTATTACATACATACGATCTGGAATCTATGCAATAGCGCCTCTTCAATGACTGAAGGAGTGCAGCAAGTCTTTCCTGCTGCCCCATAAGATAAACATGCCTGTTGATCCTATTCGGCGGTGATTGCCTTTCATTTGGTTCTTTGCCTGCCGGCTCCCCTTATTACTCTTCTGCACCGCTACCTCTATCAATTTTTATTTTATGCTCAGATGATAGCGTAATTCCTTTCTTTTGTCAATCCTTTTCTGGATGAAATGCATGAAATATCCAATAGCTTCTTTGATTTGCATGCTAAAAGCGAATCATTTTCCCAGGAAAGCGCGAAAAAGGGGAATTTTCGACAATTAGCGTGTAGTTTGTGAAAATCATTCTTTTTTGGAATCTGTGGAATCCCACGTTTTCCAGAGGTCCAGTTGCTTTTGATTATGAAGCATTAAAAGAAAATTTTCCTTGGCCATCGGATAGTGCTGATAGAGATTCTGAAGAAGCTCTTTGGCCTCCTGACGTTTGGTGAAACCATCCATTGGACAGGTACTGGACACTACAGGCAGATGGAGTTCTTCTGCGGCAGCAGTAATGTCGCTCTCATAGGCATAAACGAAGGGGCGGATAAAATCCATTTCTGTATGGGTCAAAAACATGTGGGGTTTAAAGGTAGCCAGTCTTCCTCCATAAATCGCATTCATCAGCAAGGTTTCGATTGCATCATCGGCGTGGTGGGCAAAAGCTACACGGTTACAGTGATATTCTTTTGCTGCAGCGATCACTGTCGCTTTTTTAAATTTGGAGCAGAGCGAACATTTCAGGCTGCCGTCTTCATTAGCCTGAAGCTTCAAAATTTCATAGATATGAGAGGGAAAATGATGAAATTCAATTTCCTTCTTCTTGAAAAATTCCTCTGCTGCATGAAAATCCATTCCAGGAAACCCCATTTCAACATGAATGCCGATTACCGAAAAATTTTTAATATGATTTAGGCGGCATGTTTCCCGATAATAATGCAGTGCCAATAAAAGAAGCATGCTGTCTTTCCCACCGGAAACTCCGACAGCGATCCGGTCATCGTTTTGAATTAAATGATAATCTTGATCAGCTTTGCGAATGCAGCCGATAATTTTTTTCATCCCCATTTTTCTCACTCACTTTGCTTTGTAATTATAACATAGAGTTGCTATAATACTAGAGGGTAAGGAGCGAAGCCATGGATGGATTACTTTATGTGAAGAAACCGAAAGACTGGACTTCTTTTGATGTTGTTGCCAAAATAAGAAAAATTTATGGAATCCAAAGTGTTGGACATACAGGAACCCTTGATCCTATGGCGACTGGGGTTTTGATCGTCATGCTTGGAAAAGCCTGCAAGGCAAATCCATATCTTGTTCATGATACTAAGGAATACATAGCGCGAATAAAATTGGGAGAAAAGACGGATACCGGAGATTGCTGGGGAAAAGTAATCGAACAAAAACCTGTTCCAAGAATTCATTTTGAGCAGGTAGCGGCGGTACTGAATTCAATGCTTGGTCGTCAAACGCAGATTCCTCCAATTTATAGTGCTATCAAAAAGGATGGTAAAAAATTATATGAGTATGCTCGAAAACAACAAGTGGTAGCCATTGATGAAAGGCAAATCGAGCTTTTTGAGTTGGAATTGTTAGAAGCGGATCAAGAGGTGTGTTTTCGTGTGGTCTGCAGCAGCGGGACCTATATTCGCACATTGGCAGAAGATATTGCAGCACGGCTTGGAACGGTTGGAACACTCTGCTGTCTTTCTAGAACTCGAGTGGGTGAGGTTCGATTGGAACAATGTCTTGATATGGAGGAGATTGAAAAAAATCATCCAGAGCCGTTTTCTTTGTATGATGCTTTGACGGATCGATATCCTGCTATCGAGGTGAATGAGGAGACAGAACAAGCGATCCGCAATGGGAAAAAAATATCGTTAAACGCTGTTTTTCAGCTTGGGGTGGCTGTTCGAAATCACAAGGTGATCGCCATGCTGGAACGTGCAGAAACTGGACTTTATCGAAATAAACGGGGGTTATGGTAATGAAATGCTGGGATTTATCAATAAAGGAGTATTGTCGCTGCAGCAGTCGGATTGTGGCTTGTATCGGGTACTTTGATGGACTTCATCGCGGACATCAGGAATTGATCCGGCAAACGATTGCTTTGAGCGAAAAGCTGCAGGCGGAGAGCGCTTTGATCACGTTTGACCCTGATCCATGGGTAACAATTAAAGGCATTCGGGAAATCAAGCATATTTCTACGATGGAACAACGTAAAGAACGAGCGGCTTTGCTGGGAATCGAAAACTTTTTTATTCTTCACTTTGACGCTGAAATGGCGGCTTTGCAACCAGACTCTTTTATGGACTATCTTCTAAGACAGATCGATTTGGCAGGGTTGGTTTGTGGCTTTGATTTTCATTATGGGGCTAAAGGAAAGGGATCTGTCGAGTCTTTAAAAGCCATCGCAGCTGGCCGTTTTCAATTTGTTCATGTTGATTCAGTGAATGATGAATGCGGAAAGATCAGCTCGTCACGGATTGCCTGCTGTCTGGAGCAGGGAAAGGTAAGCGAGGCAAAAACATTGCTGGGATATCCTTATACCATTAGTGGAAAAGTGATTCATGGAAATGCCAAGGGAAGCAGTACGCTTGGTTTTCCGACTGCTAATTGCGATGTTGATCCGGAGTTTATTCTTCCAGCTCGCGGAGTTTATATTGGCCGAGTACGAGTGACTGGAAAGGAATATCCGGCGATGATCAATATCGGTCATAATCCGACTTTTAATGAACGACATATGATTTCGGTAGAAGCATATATTTTAAATTTCAATCACAATATTTACGGAGAAGCGATTGAAGTGGCCTTTTATGCGATGATTCGAAAGGAGAAGAAGTTTGCATCTGTGGAAGAGCTGATTGTGCAGCTGAAAAATGATGCAGAGGCAACCGCTTCCTATTTTGACAATGAATCCTGAATTTTTAAAACGCATGGAAGCGTTATTGAAAGAGGAATTTCCAGCTTATTTAGCTAGTTTACAAGAGCCAGTTCATCGCGGATTACGAGTAAATACTTTGAAAATTACAGTTGAAGAATTGAAAAAACGATTGAGCTTTGAATTGCGGCCTACAGCTATCAGTCCAACCGTTTTTGAAATCGACTCTCAGCTGACTTCTTTAGGCCATTCTTTGGAACATCGGTCTGGTTTGTATTATCTTCAGGAGGTTAGTGCTGCCAGTGCTGTTGAAGTTTTGGATCCGCAGCCTGGAGAATGGATTCTGGATTTGTGTGCTGCACCAGGAGGAAAATCGACTCAAATTGCCATGAAAATGAAACATCAAGGGATTCTTTTTAGCAATGAAATCGATCCTGGAAGAGCGAGGATATTGTTGAGTAATTTGGAGCGCTGTGGAGTAGCTAACGCCATTGTGACTCAGGCCAGTCCTGCTATGCTGCGTAAGCAGATGACTGGCTGGATGGATCGAATTCTTGTTGATGCCCCTTGTAGTGGCGAAGGAATGTTTAAAAAGGAAAGTCAGGCACTAAAGGACTGGAGTGTGGCTCATGTGGAAGCCTGCAGTCAACGACAGAAAAAAATTGTGGATGATGCGGTTGCAATGCTGAAAGAAGGAGGAATTCTGGTGTATTCCACCTGTACATATGCCTTGGAAGAAAATGAAGAGGTAATCCATGATTTGCTTGAAAATCATCCTGAAATGGAGCTTTTGGATTGTAATGTTTCTTTCGGTCGTCCAGGGTATGACAGAGGGAAAGTTTATGGAAGGAAAGTACGCAGAATCTTTCCAATGGATGAAGGAGAAGGTCATTTTGTGGCTAAGCTGCGTAAGAATAGCATGCCTGAACAAACAATGCGAATTGAGCGAGAACCCTTTTTTTCCTCTTTACAGGCAGAGCGCTTCTTAAGTGAGCAGTTGAAAAAAGTGCCACTTTTATATCATCACCATTATCAGGAAAGACTTTTTTTGGTGCCCTTTGAACCTTTAAAATTAAACCGGATTCGAATACTTCGTCAGGGAATTGAATTGGGAGAATTGCGCAAAGGAAGATTAGAGCCCCATCATCATTTTTATGTTACAGCACTTTTCAAAGGCCTTTACGCAAGAACTCTTGAGTGTGATCGGGAAGAAGCGGAGCGTTTTTTCCGTGGAGAAACTTTCCCTTGTAATGATGTTTGGGGTTATACGGCATTGGAGCATCGTGGTATTTGTTTCGGCTTTGCCAAAGCCGATGGGACTATGGCTAAAAATCATTATCCGAAAGGATTGAGAATGCGCTAAGGAGGACAAGATTATGCGACTGGAATTATTCGGGCTGATTGATGAAACGATCAAACAGCTTAATCTGCTGAATCCTTCATTTCAGTATGTCGAAACAAAAGTGAAAGATTGTTTTCACCAGCTGATTGAACAAACCGGTTTGGAGATTATTGCGATTGATTCGCGAATCAAGTCTGAGGCCAGCCTGAAAGAAAAGATTATTCGGAACAAGTATTATTTAAATTGTGAAAGTGCTCAAGATGTCTTAGCAGCACTTCCGGATTTGGTCGGGATCACGATCGAATGTCGTTTTATTTCAGAAGAAAATCAAATTTATCGGGCTTTGCTTCCTTTTTTTGTTATAGATCGAGAAGAATTCAATCCCTGCCTTTTGGATCCGCATCTTTTTCTGAGTTGTAAAACGATGCAGCCGCAGCAGCAGCGCAATGGCTTTACACTTTATCGCATCGATGGATATTATCTCTTTAATGGGAACCGGGTCAATTTTGAATTGCAGATAAAATCACTGGTCCATCGGTTCTGGTCAGATATCGAACATCAAGTTGTTTATAAAAATACCCAGTTTCTTTATAACAACTCCTTTATGAAACAGGTCCTTTCTTCTGTACATGATTCTTTGGAGGTTGTAGACCATCAGCTTCAGATTATTTCCCGTCAAATGATGGCAGAAAGTCAGGATAATCGTGATTTTGGAATGAGTGAAAAAGGATTTAAGATGTTTTTGGCAAAATCAATCAATGATCTTTATACGATGAAAATGGTTGATTCCTTGGGCTTTACAACGGACTTTAAAAAATGCAGTGCGATCCTTAGTCAGTATATCTATATCCATGATTTTGTACGTAGTGAACATCCTTCAATGCGTATGCTGGAGTATTTTGAACATTTTAATTTATTGAAAGTTTGTGATCTGGACTTTACTGAGCCAATCTATCTGGAACAGGATTATCAAAATCCGGATCCCTTTTCTGATTTGCTTGGAAAATATTGGCAAAGCATTCTGAATATCGATTATGAATGGCATGTCTTTTTTGTTATGCTGTTTATCATTGAACCAGGGAACAACATTCAGGATTTTACCCAGTTTATTACGGTTATTAAAGGAATGCTGGTCAATCGAATCTGGTATGAAGGAAAGTTCAATTTTTTGGATTTGATCCTAGCTCAACAGCTTCGGGATGCGTTGATTTTGGAAATTGCTCAGGCTATGGTCAAGGTGGGACGTATCGAAATTGTTCATGAGGATAAACTTTTAAGTATTTTGGAATTATTCCGTCAGTTTGTTGATGAGCTGGAGCAGAAAATCATGGAGGATCCTGTACTTTTAAGTCATAAAGAAGATTTCCTCAAATCATTAAATCAAAAAATCGTTGCGTTATTCTAATCATAAGCGACCTGTTTCTTTCATAGAATGAGGATGAAATGAGGGAAGACTATGAATAAACAGGCATTTACATTTTTAACACTATTTACACTTGTACTCATGTTAGCAGTTTACTATGTGACTCTTCCGCTGGATCATCCACATACAAAGACTGATGAACTGATCGTTTCCAATACTGATGAAAATTCATTTTCTGAATATCAAAGCGGGCTGAATGAAAAGCATAGCACGGAAGTCAGTGAGAATGAAAGCGTAATTTCAAGTTCAGAAAGTTCGTTGGAAGAAAAATTGGAGGCATTGGAAAACATCAGTCAGACGGAAAAAACGAGTAATTTGGAAAAGAAAATCCAACAGGATCTGACTGAAGGCAGTTTTTCAGGTTGTTTTGTTGAAATTGAAGAAGAGGTGACACGAATCGTTTGTCCGCAAGATTATTTAAGCAAAGAAAATGCTTCGACGATTCTTTCCATTGTATATCAATCAGTTGGAAAAGAAAACTTGGTTGAGGTTTCCTTTGAATAAAAAGGCTTCTTTCTTTGACGGTTCTCTGCTATAATACATTACAGATGAGGTGAAAATATGGCACAGGAATATATTCAAATCAAAGAAAAAGAAGAAGAAACAGGATTGATTGCGTTGTCCAAAGGAGTTTTTGAAACCATTTCTCAGATTTCTATTGATGAAGAAGAAAATGTCTGTCTGGTGGATAATACCGCTTTGAAAAAAGCCGTACAATGTAAGATTGCCAACAACAAGCTGAATGTTTCTGTTGAAGTAAAGGTTAAATATGGAGCCAATGTGAATGAAACATGTGAACGTCTGCAGGAGCGAATTGCTTCGAATATCAGCCAGATGACGAATTTGAAGTGCAATTTGGTGGACGTTAAAGTAGTTGGATTTATTTTTTAAAAAGATTGACAAAGATTTGTGATCATGATATATTGTCTAAGCAATATAAGATTGTAGAAAGTAGAAGTCCGCTTCTCACCTGATGTCAAACTGACTTGGGTTTATGCTGCAGAGATCAATAAAAGCTCTTTAAGCAGGATAGCGGCGTCTTTTCCTGCTTTTTTTATTGCTGGTTTAGAAGGCTGGAGGTGTCTTTTATTAGTAAAAAAGTCAACAATGACGAATTGGTCAACGAGAACATTCGATTCAAGGAGGTCCTTGTGATTGGACCGTCCGGAGAACAGTTGGGTGTGATGATGCGACGGGAAGCGCTTGAAAAGGCGTATGACTATGAAATGGATTTGTTCTGTGTAGCACCAAATGGAAATCCACCGGTCTGTAAAATCATTGATTATGGCCGGTATCGTTTCGAACAGCAGAAAAAAAGCAAAGAAGCGAAGAAAAAACAACATGTTACAGAAGTCAAAACAATCCGTCTTTCACCGGTCATTGATGTCGGTGATTTCAACACTAAACTGCGTCAAGCAAGCAATTGGGTTCAGGACGGAATGAAAGTCAAGGTTGACATGCGATTCCGTGGTCGTATGATCACTCGTCAGGAAGTGGGTAAACAGATTATGAATCAGTTTATTCAGGATATTTCAGAATTCGCAAGCGTAGAAAAAGCACCAACCCTGGAAGGCAACACCATGTCTGTCGTGCTGTCTCCAAAGAGAAAATAGCTAGGAGGATAAATTTATGCCAAAAATGAAGACAAAAAAAGCACTTGCTAAGCGAGTCAAGGTTACTGGTTCTGGAAAATTAAAAAGAGGGCATGCTTATGTTTCTCATTTTGCTGCCAACAAAACTCATAAGCAGAAAGTACAGCTGAGAAAATCCGGACTTGTTTCAAAGAGCGATATGAAGCGGATCAAGGGTCTGCTTCAGGGCTAATTAGAAGGAGGACATTGAGATGGCAAGAGTTAAAGGTGGAACAGTAACACGCGCTAGAAGAAAAAAAGTTTTAAAACTGGCGAAGGGATATTTTGGATCAAAGCATTTACTTTATCGTACAGCCAATGAGCAGGTAATGCGTTCTTTGCGCTACAGCTATATTGGACGGAAGCAGTTGAAAAGAAATATGCGTAAATTGTGGATTGCCCGTATCAATGCAGCGGCTAGAATGCATGATCTGAGCTATTCAAAGTTGATGCATGGTTTAAGTTTGGCAAATGTTACCGTCAATCGAAAAATGCTTTCTGAGATTGCGATTCATGATGAAAAAGGATTTGCCGCAATCGTTGAAACTGCCAAGAAAGCTTTGAAAAAAGGAACTCCGGTAATCGAAGCAGCCGAGGAAGAAAAAACGGTTGAAGAAATCCCTGCAGTTGCTCAGGAAGAAAAACCTAAGAAGACGGTCAGAAAGACGAGTAAAAAGTCGGAAACATCGGAAGGCGCAGAAGAAAAAAAGCCGGCAACAAGAAAAAGAACTACAAAAAAAGCAGCTGAAGAAACTGCTGAATAATTAAAGATTCTGAAAGTTGAACCGATCCCTGCGTTAGATTGATATCTAACGATCAAGAGATCGGTTTTTTCACGATAGATCTTCATTGGAATTTAAGCATCATATAATAAAGAAAGTGGGATAGATCTTACCAAATAAAGTTTGGACAAAGAACTAAGTGCTGCTAAATATTAAGAATGATGGAAAGGTAGGTAAAAGGGGAGAAAGGACGTTAAAATAGCCGTTCTGTTTTGGATATATAAAAAAGTCGTACAGTAAATAAAACTGCTTTGCTTCAAGATTATTTTTCTTTTTAATTCTTCCAGATTTAAAAAATATGAATTGCTTTTGAAAAACTGATTTTTATCTTGATTTCAATTTAAAAATAGAGTACTATATAAACACGGCCCGTTGGTGAAATGGTTGAACACATTGCCCTCTCAAGGCAACATTCACGGGTTCAAATCCCGTACGGGTCACCAATAGCGCAAAAAAGAATGCTCGGCATTCTTTTTTTATTATAAAAAAGGGGCAGATTGTGCACTGCCCGCAATGAATTTTGAAGCTTATAGATTGTTTTGAAGCTGTTTCAAAGCTGAATCGATTCGCCGTAAAGTTTCTTCTTTTCTTAGGATTGTTGCAATTTCAATGGCTCCTCCAGGGGTAAATTGTTTTCCGGAAAGGGCAATTCGTACAGGGAATAAAAGCTGTCCGTTTTTGATTTGCAGCTGTTGTATTAAGTTCATCAAAGCATCATGAATGATCGGTTCCCGCCAATCTTCTAAGGAACTTAAGATCTTTCGAGCTTCGATTAGTGATTTCAGGGCAATTTCTTCATTAGTTTTCATTTTTTTGTTGACATAAAAACTGTTGTCAAATGCTGGATAGGTATCAAAAAAATCAAGCATTTCTGGAATTTCTGACAAAATTGAAATACGCGGTTGAAGGATCTTGGCGATTTCTTGTTTATCATAAACTGGATTTTTTACAGCTTTTTCAATTTCTGGCATGATGAGAGCAGTGAAATCTTCCAGACTCATTGCACGAAGATACATGCCATTCATCCATCGTAATTTCTCTATATCAAAGATTGCTCCTGAAGTTCCAATTCGTTTTACGTTAAAAGCTTTTTTCAATTCATCTAATGTATAGATTTCCTGTTCAGTTTCTGGAGCCCATCCTAATAAAGCAATGTAGTTGATGATGGCTTGAGGAAGATAGCCTTTTGCGACTAGATCCTGGAACGAAGCATCTCCATTGCGCTTGGATAACTTTTGATGTTCATCTTTCATAACCGGCGGGCAATGAATATAAGTCGGTTTGTTCCAACCGAAGGCCTCATAAATCAAATTGTATTTGGGAGTGCTGGAAAGGTATTCATTGCCACGAACGACATGGGTGATTTCCATCATATGGTCATCAATGACATTGGCAAAATTGTAAGTAGGAAATCCATCGGATTTTAACAGGATACTTTCATCTAGTGTACTATTTTCGACTGTGATTGTGCCATAGACTTCATCATCAAAAGAAGTGGTTCCTTCTGGATTGATGTTTTGACGAATTACGTATTTTTCTCCAGCGGCAATCCGTTGCTCGATTTCCTGCTGACTTAGAAATTTACATGGATCATCGTATTTAAAGGAAACATTTTTGGCTAATGCAATCTTTCGTTGTTCTTCAATGTCTTCTTCTTTGCAGAAACAGACATGAGCTCCCCCCAGTTCTATAAGTTTCCATGCATATTCCTTATAGATTCCGGATTTCATCCGTTCAGACTGAACATATGGCCCGTAATTTCCCCCAATATCCGGCCCTTCATCATGTTTTAATCCACATTGTTTCAATGTGTCATAGATGATGTCGGTTGCGCCTTCGACTAATCTTCCTTGATCTGTATCTTCGATCCGGAGGATAAAGACACCGTCATCTTCTTTTTTTGCCACAAGATATTCGTACAGGGCAGTACGTAAATTCCCGATATGCATATATCCAGTCGGACTTGGGGCAAAGCGTGTTCTCACTTTACTCATTCTATACCTTCTTTCATGCTTTTTTATTATACCTTGCTTTTACAAAGAATCAAACAGAAATCCGTTTGAATCCAGTCTTTTTTCTATTTTTCAGGGATGAAAGAAAAGAAGCGGATGAAGAATTCACAAAAGATACACAGATTTTTCAGACAGTTGTGTTAAAATAAAAAAAACAGAGGAGGAGGCAAATGGAACTGCGATTGACAACCGAAGAAGATCTGGATGCAGTGATGGAAATCATTGAGCAGGCCCGGAAATATTTTAAGGTCAATCAGATTCCTCAATGGCAAAACGGAATCCCGGGGCTGGAAACCATTCGGCATGATATCCAGACACATACAGGCTATGTTTTGGTCGAAGAGGATGAAGTGGTCGGTACCTGCGCTATTTTATTCGAAGAGGATCCTCATTATGAGATCATTCAGCAAGGCCGATGGTTGAATAATTCTGAGTATGGGGTTATTCATCGCCTTGCGATTCGTCAAAACTATAAGGGCCATGGATATGGTTCCAACATTCTTCAGGCGGCAGAGAGGCTGGCTAAGGAGAGAGGCATCGATAATTTACGAATCGATACGCATCGAATGAATTTTTCCATGCAGCGGCTGATTGCCAAAAACAATTACACTTATTGCGGAATTGTGATGATTGATGACAATGGAATACCGGCAGAGCGATTGGCATACCAAAAAGAAATATGAAAGCAGATGGGAAACCATCTTTTTCTCTGGTAAAATAAACAGGGGGAAAAGACAATGAAAGTATGTTTGATGACTTTTAATGCAAAATACATCCATAAAGCATTGGCTTTGCGTTGGCTTTATGTTGCTCGTGATCCGGCTTATGAGACGGAAATTGTAGAATATACCCTACGTGATGATCTTGAGGAATGTTTAATAGATTTGCTTCAGCGAAATCCTGACGTGGTCGGATGCAGCGTTTATATCTGGAATGCTGAGATCATGAAGCGATGGATCCCGATGCTTCATCAGGCTCGTCCTGATTTACGAATTATTCTAGGCGGCCCGGAGGTAACGTACCAGGCAGAAGAATGGCTGCAGCTGCCCATTGAATGCATCCTGCGCGGAGAAGGAGAAAAAACTTTTTGGCAGGCAGTACGAAACGAAGAAAAGATTGATGGATATCTCTCACGAGAGAAAAGATCAGCGGTACAAACAGCTAAGACCGATCTGCGCTGGTTAGAGCAGCTGGAAAGTCCATATTTTCTTGATTTTGATATTCCTTCTATGGCACATCGCTATTTTTATTTTGAAACATCACGTGGATGCCCTTATCACTGCAGCTATTGTTTGAGTTCGTTGGAAAATCAGGTTCGCTTTTTTTCAGAAGAATATTTGATGAAACAGTTGGAACAGCTGGAACATTGGAAAGTCAAACAAGTTAAACTGCTCGATCGTACTTTTAATGCCAGCGATGATTTCAGTTATCGGTTTGTTCAGAAAATAGAAGCTATGAAAATGGAAACTTCTTTCCAATTCGAAATTGTTGCTGACACTTTGAGTGAACGAATGTTGAATTTTTTAATGAGTGAGGCGACAGTAAAGCGTTATCGTTTTGAGATTGGGATTCAGTCTTTTCATCTTCCAACTTTGGAGGCTGTACATCGTAAACAGGATCTGGATCGTTGTCGGAACGTGATTCAGCTTTTAACCCAGCGAGGGTTTGCCTTGCATGTGGATTTGATTGGCGGACTTCCTTGGGAAGATCTGACCACATTTGAGCGGTCATTTAATACCTTGTTTCAAACCGGAGTACGGGAGATCCAGGTAGGACTGTTGAAGATGCTAAAAGGAACGCAGCTTCGCCAGCAGGCCGAAGAATATGGAATGATTTATCAGAAAACAGCCCCTTATACGATCCTTTCAACATTTTGGCTTTCAGAAAAAGAAATAAAGCAGATCGAGGCGGCGTATCACGCTACTGAAAAGCTTTACAATAGCGGACGATGTTTTCGTTCCTTGCACCGTTTGACACAGCTTGGACTGATTCAAAGTCCATTCAAAATTTTAATCGGATGTGGGATGGAAATTGAAAAAATTCAAAATATTCAGGTGCGTGATTATTTTTTGATTCTTTATCATGAAATTGTGCAAGCAGCTTCTTTTACAGATGAGCAGATAGAATGGGTAAAGGCGGTTCTGGCTGATGATTATAGCCGACAGTTTAAACAGCGGACAAAAAAGCTGTTTGACTGGAATCTTAAAAAAGAGTTATGTGATAAAATTAGAATAACTTGTCTTGAAAAGGGATGGCTTTCAGAACAGACGGTGTATAATTATACCGAATTTGCCTTGGGCTGGTGCTTGGGAAAACCGGCTATCCAGCTTTTGGTGTATTCTCGTTGTCAAGCGCTGCCAAAAAGAATTTATTTTGATAAGGAAGGAAGGATTTTAAAAGATGAAAGAAATTTGGATTGCAACGACCAATTCGCATAAAGTCCATGAATTTGAACAAATGTTTGAACAAGACTGCATTGAAGTTCACAGCCTGTTGGAACTTGAGAATCCAGTGGAAATTATTGAAAATGGAAGTACTTTTGAAGAAAATGCAGTTATTAAAGCAAAAACACTTTGTCGTTATTTGAATAAACCAGTGATTGCGGATGATTCGGGATTGGAAGTGGATGCAATGGATCGACAGCCAGGGATCTATTCTGCTCGATGGTTAGGACATGATACAGATTACACGACTAAAAACTTGGAAATTTTGCGGCGAGTGGAATCGGCTGCAGACCGGACCTGCCGCTTTGTCTGTGCCATTGCACTGGCTCAGCCGAATCTGGAAACAAGAGTTTTTGTAGGGACAATTGAAGGTCAGGTTGCATGGACGATTGCAGGGACGAATGGTTTTGGCTATGATCCAATCTTTTACGTTCCATCGCTGCAGAAAAATTTATCAGAAATCAGTGAGGAAGAGAAAAATGAAATCAGCCATCGCGGACAGGCATGTCGTTTGTTAAGGGAGTATCTACATGAAAATTTTCGCTGAAAAAACGGCTGCTTTAACCGCGGGATTTTTCTTCCTGATTGCCTTTCTTCTGACCTGTATCGATTTGGCTTGTTTTGATCGAAGTTTTTTTCAGCAGGAATATGAGAAATACAACAATGCAGAGCAAATTGGAATTTCAAAAGAACAGTTGATGGAAGCCACGGAAGTTTTACTGGATTATTTGCAGGATAACCGTGATGATTTGCAGATTACGGCAGAAATACAAGGAGAAAGTCGGGATGTTTTTAATCAGCGGGAAATGGATCACATGGCGGATGTCAAAACATTATATAAAACGGTTTTAAGCGTTCGAAATGGCTGTGCCGTCATGACTATTTTGTTGGTTGGAGGACTATTGGGGTTACGAAAAAATAATCGATTGTTTATTTTGGCACGCAGTTATTTGCAGGCATGCGGACTATTTCTTGCGATAATCTTAGGTCTCGGTTTTTTTGCCTATGTGGATTTTACGCGCTTTTGGACATTGTTTCATCAGGTATTGTTTACCAATGATCTTTGGCTGTTAAATCCTAATACGGATGTCTTGATCATGATGGTGCCGGAAGGGTTTTTCTATGATTTGGTTTTTCGGATTATGATTTTGTTTCTAGGAGGCGCAGCCCTGCTTGCTATTCTGGCAAAGCTGAAACTTCAATTCTCAAAGAAAGGGGCTAAACAATGATCCATGTAGTTTTATTTCAGCCGGAAATCCCGCAGAATACTGGAAATATCATGCGAACCTGTGCGGCAACTGGAGCTCAGCTGCACTTAATAAAACCTCTTGGATTTCGTTTGGATGAACGGGCCATTCGTCGTTCAGGGATGGATTATCGTAAAGAAGTCAATTATCAGCTCTATGAGGACTGGCCTGATTTTTTCAATCAGCATTCGGATGGAATGTATGTTTTTTTAACCCGATATGGGAAAAAAGCTCCCAGCAGTTTTGACTTTACTTCTGCTTGCGGGGATATCTATCTTGTTTTTGGAAAAGAGAGTACTGGAATTGATAAGGCCATTTTAAAATCGCATTTAGAGGAATGTGCCCGGCTTCCAATGAAAGCGGATGCGCGTAGCCTGAATCTATCCAATTGTGTAGCCATTTGCATTTATGAAGTTTTGCGTCAGTTGGGTTATCCAGGACTGAGCTCGGTAGAAATGATCAAAGGAGCGGATTTTCTTGAACATGGAACAGATTAGTCAATGGCTGGCTGATCATCGCCGATGGGAAAGAGGATTTTATGCGTTGCTGCTGGTGGGGTGGGCAGAAATCACATTTTTGAATGTGAGGATGGCATGGGCGATATTGCCGTGCCAGACGACTGCAGATTTTTTAAGCCTTTTGGATCATCCCTGGGTTGCTCAGGCCTGGATGGGAAGAACGGTTTTTCAATTTATGCAATATTATTATACGGAGGCATCACCTTTATTCCTTTTCTTCTCTGCCCTTTCACCCGTTGAAATAGCGGTTTTTTTCGGTAGTGCGGTGGAACTGTTGCTGATTAGCTCAGATATACAGATGCGTTCCCGACAGCGGCGGCTTTTTCAAATCGTGTTATTACATGGCATGGCATTGGCTGCTTTACTGATTTGTCTTTTTCAGGCACTGTTTTCCTTAACAACCGGGGCAGCCTTTCAGCATTTAAGAACTGGAGCTTTCTTTTTTAATGTGGGAAATAGCTGCTCATTTTTCTATCTGCTTATTGCTGGAATCCAATTATTAAGGCGACAATGAAAGAAGCACAGAATTTTCTGTGCTTCTTTGTTTTAGAATTCTTTCATGGAAGAGAATTTGGATTGATCGTCGCCATCATTTTTGCTTCTGATGTGCTGTTTTCCATCACGACCGGTAAATAACATTGCGTTTTCGATTTTGCCTTGTTCGATCGCTTCAACAGCCATCTCATAATCGTAAACTTTACCGGTATCAGATTTGAACTCGCAAAGGTTGCCATCGCTGTTTTTTCTGACTGCGACAAACTTTTCCTTTTTGGATCCGTTCTCTTTACGTTTTGCCATTTTTATCGCCTCCTGATAGTATTTTGGAACATGGAAAAAACTTTATACTTTTCTTGAAAGGGTAATAAATGGAAATCGAATGATGACCTGCCAATTTCTCAATTGCATTTGGATTGTCAAAAAGGAAAACGTTCGTTATAATAAGACAAGAGGTGAGCGGAATGGTTGAAAATATCAATGATTTTCTTTCGATAGCACTATTGATAGGATTTTTCATTGCGCTGATCTTTGCCGGTTTCGCTCGGCTAAATAAAAAACGTATTCGCAAGCACATTGAGGAAGAATACTATTATTACAATGATACGGAAGATCTCGAAGAAGATCAGTAAGGAGGGTTATCATGTTTAGTCAGGCTATTTCGTCATCCAATGCTCCCCAGGCCATTGGACCTTATTCAGCAGGAATTAAGCTTGGAGATTTTGTTTATTTATCAGGACAGCTTCCAATGGATCCGATTAGTGGTGAAATCGTTAATGGAGAAATTCAGGAACAAACCGCACAGGTTCTTAAGAATATTGAAGCGCTTCTGAAAGAAATGAATTTGGAAATGCGTCATATTGTTAAGACCACGGTATTTATGAGTGATTTAAGTGAGTTCAATGCAATGAATGAGGTTTATGCCAGCTTTTTTACTCAACCGTATCCAGCACGTTCAACGGTACAGGTTGCGGCTTTGCCAAAGGGAGCAAAGATAGAAATTGAGTGTTTGGTCATTGATACCTTGGTCTACGAACGACAGATGCAAGGCGGATGCCAGGGTTGTGGCAGCGGGCATGGAGAATGCTGTGAAGGGGATTGTCAGGATTCCTGCGGCTGTAAATAATCAAAGAAACAGCAGATCAGAATCTGAAAGAATAGACAGCTTTCAGATCTATAAAAGTCTGCTGTTTTTTTTATTGATGCATGGTATAATATGGCTGAAGATGAGCGCAGAAGAAAAACCATCGTAAAAATAAGTTTACGAGGTTTTTTTATGAAAAATATTTTGTATTTTTATGATCAGCCATTGCAAAACCATACAGTTCTTGTCACACGATCCGGTCAAATACTTTTTTCTTCAATGAGACCTAAGGCGTTATTGCAGAAAGCCTGTCTAAAGCATGGTTGTAGTTATGAAGGAGCACGTGAATCTTTTGCTTATTTGACAAAAGCCAGAAGAAAAATTCCTGTTGCTGTTTTTCCAGGAGGCCGGCTGATTTTTATCCCGGTTTATGGGCAGCATCACGAAGGAGAGCTTTACTTGCAGTATGATCGAATCGAACGAGTTCAGCGTCATGGAAAAGGCTGTCGGATTCAATTCAAAGAGGGTTTGATTCTTCTTTTGGATTGCGATCCCCGAAGAATTCTGAAGCAAATCAAAAGATGTAGTCTTTTTCTGGATCAGATTTTTGAATTTTCTGAAGAATTTCAACAGAAGGAAGGGATGCTTGATGATTCACGAGGGAATGTTGGAATGGATTGGCATTGTACTGGGAAGCTTAGTTTTGATTTTTCTTGTGATGATATGGATTCAAAGCCGAAAAAATAATAATGAAATGAGACGCTATCGGGATCTTGAGGAAAAAAATGCTCGCCTTTCGGAGGAGCTCAAAGCAACGCGAGATAGTATTACCCAACAGCTTTTTCAATTTCAAAGCGGCCTTTCACGTGATTTGAAGGGGGATTTTAATGCTTTAAACGATACGACGGTTCAGCGTCTTTTGATGATTGAACAGCAGGTTCATCGTTCTTTGTTCCAGGGGTTTGATTCAACTGGAAAGGCATTTGAAAAATTAATGGAACAAATCGGACATCTTAATGCCAATCAGAAAAGTCTTGAACGGCTTCAAAGTCAGATCAGTGGTTTGCAAAATATTCTGAATGATAAAAAGCAGCGAGGGACCTTCGGTGAGGTCCAGCTATATACGTTATTGGAAAATGTTTTCGGTGTCAATGAGCGGCGTTATCAAAAACAGCTAAAGCTTTCAAATGGAATGATTGCCGATTGTGTTCTTTTTGCTCCACCGCCATTGGGAAACATCGTGATCGATTCAAAGTTTCCGCTGGAGAATTATAACCGAATGGTCGATTCGCAGCGATCGTCTGCAGAGCAGCTGCGCGCAAAAAGCGATTTTCGGCGAGATGTGGCTAAGCATATTCGAGACATTTCAAGAAAATATCGAATTGATCAGGAAACTGCGGATTTTGCCTATATGTTTATTCCTGCCGAATCAATTTTTGCAGAAATCGTCGGAGAATTTGATGAGCTGATGCAGCTGGCCTATGCAGAACATGTTTTTGTGGTTTCACCCACCACGCTGATGGCCTATCTTACAGCTATACAAGCTTTGTATTTGGATCAAAGACGTAATGAAAAAGTTGAACAAATACAGCGGGAATATGCTAAATTATCCCAGGAATTTTCGCGATTTAAAGAACGATGGACACAGATTGAAAAAGATTTTGAAAGAACATGGCGAGATCTCCAGCAGGTTTCTGTGACCGCTGGAAAAATTGTCACACGCTTTGAGCAAATAGAAAAGGTGCATCTTGAAGAAAACAGGGCTACTGTTGAGAAGCAGAATGAGGTCCATGCCAATACTGCTGAGAAATTGGAGAATGAAAAAGAAACGTTTGAATGAGCAGCTTCTTTTCCATTTTTGGCTTGTTTTTCGGAAGGGTTCGTCTATAATTGAGAGGGATAAAGAGGGGCAGAGAGATGAAATTTGAAAAAAAAGATATTAAAACGCTATTTTTAATTATTTTGTCGGCGTTTTGTTATTCCATTGCGATGAAAGCCTTTGTGGATGCTGGCAATCTTTATCCGGGAGGATTTGCCGGTCTTTCTACGCTTATTTCCCGTTTGTCAATGAAATTTGCTGGAGTTTCACTGCCTTTTGGAGTGATTTATTTAGTGTTGAATGCTTTTCCGACACTGCTTGTTTTTCGCTATGTAGGAAAAAAATTTACAATTTTTTCAGTGCTGCAGTATTCGCTCACCAGTATCTTTACTGGGATCCTTCCTTCCTTTCCATTGACAAGCGATCTGCTTCTGATTGCTGTTTTTGGCGGAATTATTGGAGGATCTGCGATTGCGATTGCTTTGCGAGCCGGTGCCAGCAGCGGAGGAACAGATTTTTTGGCAATCTTTTTTGCGAACAAGTATAATGTTCCAACCTGGAATTATGTGATGGCTGCTAACGCAGTGATGCTTGTCACTGTTGGAATTCTGTTTTCTTGGGAACAAGCCCTTTATTCTATCATTTATCAGTTTTGTAGTACTCAGGTCGTATCTATGCTGCATCTTCGATACAAGCTAGATACTCTGTTTATCGTGACTAAAATGCCGGATGAAGTTTCTGATGCGATCCTCCATACCTGCCGTCACGGAATTACTCGGATGAAAGGAGAAGGGGTGTATACTCATTCAGAGGTTTCGCTGCTGTTTATGACGGTCAATGCGTATCAGGTAGATGGAATTATTGCATCCATTCGAAAAATTGATCCACATGCTTTCATTACAATCAATAAGACAGAAAAAATTGTTGGAAATTATTATCAGGTTCCTTTAGAATAAATCAAGATTAAAAAAGATCTTTCTTCGTCCCAATCTTTTATTTCAGTTTGGAATGAGAAGGATCTTTTTTAATTAACGCTTTCGAATTTCAATTCCGATTCGCCGCTGCACCTTATTAAGCTTTCGCGCTGCAATGGAGCGTGCTTTGGCTGCTCCTTCTTCCAGAACGCGTTCGATTTGATTTTCAGCAATGATTGCTCGATAATTGGCTTGAATTTTTTCTAATTCAGCTACGACGACTTCTGCTACCTCTTTTTTAAATTCACCATATCCTTTTCCCTCAAAACGTGCGGTAATGGATTCGATTGGTTCATTGGAAAGACTGGAATGAATCTGCAACAGATTGGAAATTCCTGGCTGTTTTACTGGATCAAAAGCCACATGGGCTTCATTGTCGGTTACAGCAGACATGATCTTTTTACGAGCTACTGCAGGCTCATCCAGCAAATAAATGCATCCTTTGTTGGATTCTTCTGATTTGCTCATTTTTTTAGAAGGATCGCTTAATGACATGATTCGAGCGCCGACTTTCTGAACAAGGGGTTCCGGAATTTTGAAAGTATCCCCATAACGATGATTAAAACGGATCGCGACATCTCGAGTCAATTCAACATGTTGTTTCTGATCTTCTCCAACTGGTACATAATCAGGATCATAAATCAGAATATCCGCACTCATCAATGTAGGATAGGTATATAATCCGGCACTCAGATTAGTTTCTCCTTTTGCCATTTTGTCTTTGAACTGAGTCATACGATTTAATTCACCCAGATATGTGTTGCAAGCCATGATATATCCTAACTGGGCATGTTCTAAAACATCAGTCTGTAAAAAAATTGTTGCTTTTTTCGGATCCAATCCGCAGGCCAGATATAAGGCTACGGCATCACGAAGGTTTTTCTTGAGTTCCTGTGGCTCTTGATAAACCGTGATACAATGCAGATTGGCTATGAAGGCAATCATTTCATAGTCATCCTGATAACGAACGAAATTTTTTAACGCTCCAATGTAGTTTCCTAAAGTAAGCTGACCTGTTGGTTTGATGCCACTTAGCATTCTTTTCATTTTAATTCCTCCTAACAAAAAAAGCGCTCCTCTCTATTGAAGGGACGCTTAAAAAACGCGGTACCACCCGACTTGTCTTTTTTTATCAAGACCACTTTGACATAACGGTTCATTCCGTCTGCAACTTATGCTGCAGAAGTTCACAGGACCCAATTTACAATCAGCGCTGATCGGCTTTCATCGACCGCCGATTTTCTGCTTTCCGGCTTAATTGCTCTATTCCTGATCATTACTTCTGGAAATATTTAATCACAATCCTTCTTTTTCTGCAATCTTTATTTGTTTTTTTTGATTTCATAAAGGTTGATCTATAAAAAAAGGAAACTCAGAAAACCAAAATAGTACATTTACAAGCTTTGTTAAATAGAGTAAACTAAAATCAAGGAGGAACTGAACATGATTGTTTTATATACCTCTCCGGGCTGTTCTTCATGTCGAAAAGTAAAACAATGGATGAAGGATCATAATCTTGAATATACGGAAAAGAATATTTTCAAAACGATATTGGATAAGGATGAAATCAAATATCTGTTGACTCGCAGCGAGAATGGAACAGATGATTTGATTTCCAAACGAAGCAAAGTCATTCAAGAGGGAAAGATCGATCTTGAAAGCATGACGCTCAATGATCTGGTTGATTTTGTTCAAAATAACCCTTCTGTTTTACGTCGTCCAATCATTCTTAGCAGCAAAGTGCTTCAGATTGGATATGATGAAGAAGAAATTGATGCTTTTGTTCCACGAGAGCTTCGTCGGATTGCTGCGTTGTCCTGCAACAGCAGTTGTCCTAATTATGCCAGCTGTGGACAATGTCGAGAAGAAGTATAGCCAGAGGCTGTACTTTTTTCATGTTTTGAATAATTCAGTTGTTTGTGGCTATACAAAACAACCTTGTTTCAGGAGTTATTGGGCTTGATTTTATAGAATGGAAAGTTATGATATAATAAAAAAAGATATGAGGTGAAACCATGAAAATTTTGGTGGGTCTGTCAGGAGGCGTAGATTCTGCAATTGCCGCTTATTTATTAAAACAGCAAGGAGAGGATGTTACTTGCGCTTTTATGCGGAATTGGGATTCATTGGCGAACAACGATACACTAGGGAATCCGACGCTGGAACAGGACATCTGTCCACAGGAAGCAGATTATCATGATGCTCAGGCAGTTGCAGAAAAATTGGGATTAAGGCTGTTGAGAATCGATTTCATCCAAGAATATTGGGAGGATGTTTTTGAAACGTTTCTTTCAGAATATCGCAAAGGAAGGACGCCTAATCCGGATATTCTGTGTAATAAATATATTAAATTTGACCGCTTTATGAATTTTGCCAAGGAACAAGGATTCGATTATGTGGCTACGGGACATTATGCAGCAGTCGAACACCAAGAGGAACGTTCATATTTGAAAAGAGCGGCAGATCTTAACAAAGACCAAAGTTATTTTCTATGCCAGGTTTCATCTTCAGCCTTGCGTAAGACCCTTTTTCCATTAGGGGGGATTACCAAACCAGAAGTACGAAGAATTGCGGAAGAATTGAATCTTCCAATTGCAAAGAAAAAGGATTCAACCGGTATCTGTTTTATTGGGGAAAGAAATTTTAGGGAGTTCCTCAAAAATTATCTGCCAGCTAAGTCAGGAAATATTGTCGATTTAGGTACTGGACGTGTTTTAAAACAGCATGAAGGTGTTTTGTATTATACGATTGGTCAGCGAAAGGGCCTGGACATCGGAGGAGCAGGGGGACCTTGGTTTGTTGCAGGTAAAGACGTAGTCACCAATGAACTGTATGTGGCCAATCTGGAGCATCAGGATCTTTTGAGGTCTGATGCTTGTCTAGTCAGTCAGATGAATGAACTGGCAGAATTAGACTGGTCCAAACCGATTCGTTGTACTGCGAAATTCCGTTACCGTCAGCCGGATATTGCGGTATCTTTGGAAAAAACAGAACAGGACTGGGTCAAAGTTTATTATCCGCAGGGGGTTCTGGCTGTAACGGCCGGCCAAGAAGCTGTTTTTTATGATGGTGATTTGGTCTTAGGTGGCGGTGTAATTGAACAAGTTTATCAAGGTGGAAAAACCATGGACGAACGAATCAAGGAGGTACTTGGATGCGTGAAATGAGCCAAAAGCAGGCAAAAATAAATTTGGTCGTTTATTGCCTAGGGTATACTTTAATTTTTCCTTTGCTGGCATCTCTGATTTTAAAAATGGTTGATTTTTCTTGTCAGGTATGGCTCTGGCCCTGGCTGGAAGCAGGAATCTATGGCGTGACTTTTGTGGTAATCGTTTTGGGCAGCTGGAATTTGTTAAAAGATGAATTGCCTGTTCTTTTAAAAAATCGGAAAATGATTGTGAAAGAAATTATTACTAATCAGGCTTTGATGTATCTGCTGAATTTTCTATGCAATCTGACGATTATGTTATTGACAGGCAGCGAACAAAGTAACAATCAGGATCAAGTGATTGATTTGCTGAATAGTAAATTGCTCAGCACTGTCTTTTTGACAGTCATTTTTGCGCCGCTGGTAGAAGAGCTGGTTTTCCGTGGTTCTTTTTTCACGCTTTTTTATCGTAAAAATAAGCTTTTAACAGTTCTTTTGGCTTCCAGCGCGTTTGGACTGCTTCATGTTTTGTCCTCTGTGTTTGTTGCTGATTGGAGCGATTGTATCTATTTTCTTTCTTATGCATCGATGGGATTTTGTCTTTGCCGCTGTTATATTCGATCCCAGACAATTTATGGTCCGATCTTGCTGCATGTTTTAAACAATTCCATCAGCGTTTTGCTGCTGCTGATGATTTAAAGGTATTGCATGAGCACAATGGATCGGATCACTGGAAAACTGACTGCGGTCATTTATCATAACGAGGGAAACGGTTTTTCGGTTGCCCGTTTTCAGTTGTATGATTTAGAAGAAAAACAGATTATTATAACTGGATATTTTAAGCCTTTTGAATCGGATCAGCTGGTTCATTTAGAAGGATCCTATGTGGAACATCCCCGATATGGCATGCAGTTTCAAGTAGAACGGATAGAACGGGCGATTCCTGATGAAGAAGAATCGCTGATTCGCTTTTTTTCCGGACCTCTTTTTCCGGGAATTGGGAAAAAATATGCCAAAGCAATGTTTGACGTTTTAGGTTGCCAGATGATTGAACGGATTCGTAAAGATCCTTTGGTTTTGGATCAAATCCCAAAGATGAATGAAAAACGACGAACGGTGATTTTGGAAGGGATTCGTGCCAGTGAAGATGAACTGGAAAAAACGGTTTCGTTTCTTCAGACGCATGGCCTTGGAATGCGAAATATCATGCGCATTGATCGTGTTTATGGTTCTGATGCCTTAGCCATCATTACTCAAGATCCGTATCGGCTTGTTCGTGAAGTGGACGGAATCGGATTTGCTACCGCGGATAAGTTAGCGATGAGTCTGGGCTTTGAGCCGGATTTTCCAGGAAGAATCGAGGCGGCTTTGGTTTCTTTGGTTATGGAGATGTGTATGATTGGAGGAGACAGCTATGTTGAAGTAGAAGAGCTGCCTTTGGCTTTGCAAAAAAAATGTGGTATTTCTTCCATTGATTTTGCGGAGGCACTATTTCAATGTCTGCTAAGACGAGAACTGGTTCAGGAAGAGAATCGAGTCTATCCAATTAGTCAATATCTGTCAGAGGAAAATATTGCTCAGTTTTGTGCCTGTTTTCCGCAAGAGCGGCTGCCGAAGTGTGAACAGACAGAATTATATCATCAGCTTGATGAACTGCAGCATTCAATACAGATTCAGTATGATCCACGGCAGATTGAAGCGATTGAACGTTTTTTTCATGAAGACTGCTTGATTTGCACTGGAGGTCCAGGTACAGGTAAGACCACCCTGGTGAAGGCTATGGTTACACTGTTTCGTCAGTTGTATCCTACTTCTCAAATTGCCTGTTGCGCACCGACCGGACGGGCTGCAAAACGGTTAGCGGAATTGACTGGCGTAGAGTGTTCCACAATTCATAGTCTGCTGCGTTGGGATCTTGAGACGAATACGTTTGGAAAAAATGAAAAAGAACCATTAAGCTTGGATTGTTTGATCATTGACGAATTTTCAATGGTAGATGCTTGGCTGTTTGCCAATTTACTGCTGGCTGGATCACAGATCAAGAAGCTCTGTATCATTGGAGATGAGGATCAATTGCCTTCAGTGGCTTGCGGAAGTGTTTTGCGGGATTTGATTGCTTCGAAAATTTTTCCTGTTGTTCGATTAGAAACAATCTTTCGGCAAAAAGAAGGGTCGGATGTGATCCGCTTAGCGCATCAGATTCGTCATGATGAAGTGGAACAGATGGAATATTGTGGGGATGTTGCTTTTTTTGAATGTGATCAGTATGCGGTTAAAAATGGAATCATTCAAATTGTTCGTTCAGCCTTGCAAAAAGGATATTCTTTGGAAGAAATTCAGGTTTTAGCGGCGAAATATAACGGGGTAGCTGGAATTGACCGTTTGAATGCGACTCTGCAGGAATGTTTCAATCCTCCTGCACAAGAAAAACGCGAATGGAAAGTAGGTTATCGCTTATTTCGTGAGCAGGATAAAATCCTGCAGCTTAAAAATCAAGTGGAAGATAATATTTATAATGGAGATATAGGAATTTTGTCTGAAATCATTTACCCCAATGAGGATATTAATCATCAGCTTCGCTTTGTTATTGACTTTGACGGAAACTTTGTTGAGTACACTCAAGAAAATTTTCACCGAATCACGCATGCTTATTGTATTTCTGTTCATAAATCTCAAGGAAGCGAATATCCGATTGTAATTCTTCCTGTAGTCCGGGAAGCAGCGTTTATGCTGAAAAAACGATTGTTATATACTGGAATTACACGGGCTAAAAAATCCTTGATTCTTATTGGAGAAAAAGCAATCTGGCAACAGGGGCTGCATAATACGCATGAACGGCTCCGTCGAACTACGCTGCAAGAAAGAATTCAAAAAGAACTGCATAGATAAGCATTTTAAAAAAAAAAATTCAAGCTTGAATTTAAGTTTACATTCAAGGTTTTTTCTTATCTAATTCCCGTTATAATATCGGTATAGATGGTTTTATCTTTTGCGTTTATCTTTCTAAAAAAATGGTGAAACCAAAAAATAAGGGGGATTTTTATGCCGAGGGAAAGCTCGGGGGAACAGGATGTGTTAAGAATGAATAATGAGTTGGGATGTTTTTACAAAACAGTTCGGCTTTACAAGGTCGTTACCAAAAAAGAAGTTTGTGCAAAAGCCAGGTTATCCAGACAGTATTTGACTCGGATCGAGGATTGTAC
This sequence comes from uncultured Erysipelotrichaceae bacterium, assembly GCA_944327135.1. Taxonomy (GTDB): domain Bacteria; phylum Bacillota_I; class Bacilli_A; order Erysipelotrichales; family Erysipelotrichaceae; genus CALVGQ01. The sequence continues at coordinate 45,142 of CALVGQ010000025.1, forward strand.
TGATTTTTTTAGCATCAGTCGGGGAATGAATGAAAAAATGCAAAAAGCATTAAAAATTCTTTTTGAAAATAATCCATCTTTAATTCAGGACTTCGATCAAAAAAAAGAAGAATTTATTAATGCTTGTTTGTATGTTAAAAATCAACAAGCTATTGAGCTTTATCAGCAGATCGATGAAATGAAAAAAAGAATAGAAAATTCAGTTCGATTTCCTGAATATTTGTTGCTGCGCTTTATTTATGCGGTTCTTTTCGATCAGAAGGATCCGGAACTGGATGCTATTCAGTTGATCTTAAAAAAAATCAACAGACACTTTGATTTAATCAGCCGTCAGCGATACGGTTTAATTACTGGAATTTATGAAATGAAAAAAGGTCATCTGGATGCTGCTTATGAAGCATTATGTCAAGCCCGTCAGCTAGGTAATGATGAACGGCTTCAATCGATGGTTGTGTACTCTTTAGGCTTGCTTGCCTTAAAAAGAAATAATAGTTTAGAAGCTTTGCGCTATACGATGAAAGCTCGTGAACTTTTTGATAGTACCTGTAATTACAAGCGAAGCATTCAATGTCTTTCTCACCTTGCTTTGATCTGGATGCACCTTCGTGAATATGAAGGGGCTATCCAGTTATGTGAAGAAGCGATTCAAGCGGCATATTCTTTGGATTATTCGGCAGTGTTAGGACTCAATTTCCGGTATTTAAGTTGGATTGCGTTGCAGCAGGATGATTATTTCCATACCCTTTCTTTTGCACAGAAGGCGGCTCAATATGGCGAAACCTGTCCAATGATATGCTTTTATGCTTCTTTTGCTTGTTGGAAACAAGGACTAAATGCGGAGGGAAATCGATGGATTGCTTCCGGACTTAATCATAGTATTCAAGGCCCGTCTTTAAGTGTAAAACTGCTTCGGCAGCTTCGGCGATTGAACCGTGATCCTGAGGCGATAGAAGCTGTTTTATTGAATATGATGGAAGCTGTTCAAAAAACGGCAGTCATCGATCATGATCTTTTGCGGCTGATCTATCACGAATTGGCTTTATTCTATAAATCTCATTCTGATTATAAATCAGCAGTTGAATTTTATGAGCGTTATCTTCAATTATAGAAAAATTAGGATAATTCCAAAAAAATGCTGCACACTAAGAGCGTAAGGAGTGTGAGCTCAATGAGAAGATGTATATTTTCAATGCTAACCGGCTGTCTTATTGGAATGATCGTCGCCTATAACTATGAGGATGAACTGGAAGATACGGTCCATCATGCTTGTCGATGCCGGCGCAAAATGATGCGGAAAGTTCATCAGCTTTCGAAATAACCCCAGGGGGTTATTTTCTTTATGAAGATCGAACAAATTCAATTTCTCGTGTATTCTCTGCTAGCCTGCTTGCTTGCACTTTTGGTACTTGAGCAGTTAGGTCTACTGCAGGGAATCTTAGGTTTGCTGGCCCAAGGACGTTTTCTGTTTCTTTCGCTGATTTTAGTTTTTATTTTTGAACCACTGATTGAATGGATTCCCTGGTTTTCACGAGCTGTTCGCTGCACACTGGTCTATTTCAGTTTATTGATTTTGATTGCCTTGTTTTTTGTTTTGGTTATACCGGTCCTGGTTCGGGAGCTGTCACAAATTGAAAGTGCAATCCGCTCTTTATCTCAAATTCCTGTTTTTGAGTCAGCACTCAGTGGATTGAAAAAAATAGATCCAGGACAAGGAATTGCTTTCGCTTATCAGTCTACTGTTGGCTTATTTCATTCAATCAGTGATTTCTCGCTCAGTTATTTGGCGGCTTATTTTATTTCACTCGATCTTTTTTCGATTTTAAAATTAATTCGAAAACACGGTCCTCATCTTGACCAGTTTCGGTATTTTTACGCGACCTGTAGCAATGTACTTTTTCATTACATGAAGGGACTGGCTTTGGATCTTTTGTTTCTTTTTGTCAGTACTTCGTTGCTGCTGTCCCTTTTTCGGTTTAAAAATCCATTTATTTTTGCCCTGGTTCTGTCTTTTTTTAATCTCATTCCGTATATTGGTGCTGCAGTTGGAGAAGGGATTATTCTATTGGTGGATTTGATTAGTTTGGGTCAGCTTCGGTTAGAACTTTTGTTAGCCCTTTTTTTGCTGCAACAGGTTGAAGCTAATTTTGTGCAGCCGTTCATTTTTCAAAAGGTGCTGGATATCAAGCCGATTGTAACCTTAATCTCTATTCTTGTTTTCGGTTATTTGTTTGGTTTTGCAGGACTGATCTTAGCTCCGGTTTTGGCCGTAATTGTTCAACTAGCTTATCGAAGCTATGTTTATACAAAGGTGCGAAAAAAGATTGGCACTTGGGAGAATATGTGGTATAATTTCGACGAAATCGGTGAAGAAGATAAGTAGGACATGAGCCGACAGAGACAGGATATTGGTGAGATTCCTGATTCATGACCGAAGCTCCTTCTGAGAGTGTTTAATCCACACCGCAGGTCTGCGTTATCAGACAGAATTGAGGGGCATGTTTTAGCATGAATCAGGATGGTACCGCGTAAAGTTCATTGCGTTCCTGTAAAGAACAGGAACGTTTTTATTTTGAAGGGGGATTTCAAGATCAGAGTTTGAGCTTAGATAGATTGGATCAAGCAAAAGTGATGCTCAGCATTAAAAAAATCCGGAAACTGAGCGATTCAGTTTAAAACAGGAGATGAAAATGAAAGGAGACAATGCAAAATTGATTTACCGGAAAATATAATTTTGCAGAAGATAGCAAATGAAAGAACTAACAGGAAGCCAAGTAAGACAAATGTTTCTTGATTATTTTGCACAGCATGGTCACATGATTGAACCGGGAGCCAGCCTTATTCCGCATAATGATCCGACGCTACTTTGGATCAATGCGGGAGTTGCCGCATTAAAAAAATATTTTGATGGCACAGAAAAACCCAAATGCAACCGCATTGCCAATGCGCAGAAAAGTATTCGGACCAATGATATTGAAAATGTAGGGAAGACAGCTCGTCATCATACTTTTTTTGAAATGCTGGGGAATTTTTCCATTGGCGATTACTTTAAAGAAGAAGCGATTCCGTTTGCTTGGGAATTTTTGACAAGTCCTGAATGGATCGGATTTGAAAAAGAAAAAATGTACATCACGGTTTATCCGGATGATACGGAAGCCTATCGAATCTGGACGGAAGTATGTCATGTCGATCCAAGCCATATTTTGAAAACAAAAGAAAATTTCTGGGAAATTGGTGAAGGTCCGGGTGGTCCAGACAGCGAGATCTTTTATGATCGCGGGCCGGCTTATGATCCGCAGGGATTAGGAGAAAAACTATTTTTTGAAGAAATTGAAAATGATCGTTATATTGAAGTTTGGAACGTTGTTTTCAGTCAGTATGATTGCCGTCCAGGTGAACTGGATCGTCGAGACTACAAAGAATTGCCGCAAAAAAACATTGACACTGGAATGGGATTGGAACGTCTTGTTTCGATTATTCAGCAAGGGGAAACCAATTTTGATACCGATTTATTTTTGCCGATTATTCGTGCTACAGAGAAAATTGCAAAAGTACCGTATGAAGGAGAATACAAAATGGCGTATCGGGTCATTGCCGACCATATTCGCACCGTGACCTTTGCCATTAGCGATGGTGCGGCATTCTCCAATGAAGGACGAGGCTATGTTTTGCGCCGTGTCTTGCGGCGAGCAGTACGTTATGGAATCAAGCTGGGAATTCAGGGTGCCTTTATGTATCGGTTGGTTGAGGTCGTAACTGACAACATGAAAGATTTTTATCCGAATCTGGAAGAACGGAAAGCCCTGGTAGCTCGATTAGTAAAAATTGAGGAAGAAACCTTCGCTGCAACTTTAAACAATGGTGAGAAGCTGCTTCAGGAAGCGCTGGTTTCAGCCGAACAGGGAAAAGTTCTGGCGGGAGAAGTGATGTTCAAGCTTTATGATACATATGGATTTCCAAAAGAGCTGACTCAGGAAATTGCAGAAGAAAAAGGATTTTCAGTAGATCTTGAAGGGTTTGAACGTTGCATGGAAGAACAGCGGGAACGAGCACGCTCAGCGCGAGAGCAGGAACAGTCGATGACCAGTCAATCGGCGGATCTGATGGCTTTTACAGAAGAATCGGTTTTTACAGGATATGCTGAATTAGAGACTGAGGGAGTTGTTCTAGCTTGTTTTAAAGAGGGAAAGCATGTTTCAGAAATTACTGATGAAGGACAGATCATTGTAGATCGGACATGCTTCTATGCCGAAAGCGGAGGACAGATTGCTGATATGGGGACATTTGGAAGTGAAACAGTAAAAGGCCAGATTATCAATGTAATAAAAGCTCCGCATCATCAGCATCTGCATACTGTTCATATCAGTGAAGGTACGCTGCGGCAAGGTGATCGGATTAACTTGAAGGTTGATCAGCCGCGGCGATTAAAGATCAAGGCCAATCACAGTTCGATCCATTTGCTGCAAAGTGCACTCCGTCAGGTATTAGGCACTCATATTGCCCAGGCAGGTTCTTATGCTGGGGATGAATATAGCCGGTTTGATTTTACTCACTATGAGAAAATGAGCGAGCAGCAGCTATATCAGGTAGAAGATCTGGTCAATCGAATGATCATGGATGCGCACCCGGTTACAACTGAAATCATGCCTATCGAAGAAGCGAAAAACAGTGGAGCGATTGCTTTGTTTGATGAAAAATATGGTGATACAGTACGTGTGGTTTCGATGGGTTCAGTTTCAAAAGAACTCTGTGGTGGAACGCATGTCGGCAATACAGAAGAAATCGGGGTATATCGAATCGTTTCTGAAGAGAGTATTGGCTCTGGAATCCGGCGAATTACAGCAAAGACCAAAATGGCAGCGTACCATGATTTTATTGCTCAACAGGATCAGCTGAAAAGGATTGCTTCTTTGCTGAAATTAAATAGTACGCAGCAAACTGAAGAAAAGGTCGCGCAGCTGCTGGAGGAGATGACAGAGCTGCGGAAAACACTGACCTCGATGAATCAGGCGATGCTGATGCTGCGGGCAGAGGAAATGGCCCAGCAGGCAGAATCGATCAAAGGTCTGAATGTTGTGATCCGGCGCTTGAATCATGCGGACAACAGTACCTTGAAAGCGTTGGCAGAAACTATTCGAAACAAATGCGTTAACGCTTTTGTCTTCCTGGCGAATGTTAGTGAGGAAAAAGTTGTTTATGTTGCGGCTTGTAGTCCGCAAGCAATTGCTCAGGGAATCAAAGCTGGTGAAATGGCGAAGTTTGCTGCTCAGCTAAGCGGCGGCAACGGCGGAGGCCGTCCAGATCTAGCTCAGGCGGGTGGAAAAGAAATTTCCGGTGTTGATTCAGTTTTGCGGCAAATCCGAGAAAAACTGTAACTATCCCTTTATTTTTAACCTGAAGTACGATAAAATAACTGGTATAAAGAGGAGGGATCATGGATGTCTAAACAATGCACAGAAACGATGTCCTTTAAATCAGAAGATATTCAGCGAGACAATATCAAGCAGGTTCTTCGTTTGACCAAGGAAGCCTTGGAAGAACGTGGTTATAACGCGGTCAATCAGTTGGCCGGGTATCTGATTTCAAATGATCCTGCTTATATTTCCAGTCATCGTAACGCTCGTTCGATTATTCAGTCTGTAGAACGATATGAAATTATTGAAGAACTGGTTCGCAGTTATCTGGAAGAAAAGTAATGCGGGTTCTAGGATTGGATTTAGGAAGCCGTACCTGTGGGATTGCAGTTTCTGATCCGATGGGAATGATTGCCAGAACGGTGGAAACGTTTCGATTTGAAGAAGATGATTATGAGGCGGCAGTGCATCGTGTTGCAGAATGTTGCCAAGAATGGAAACCTCAGGAAATCGTTTTGGGTTTACCAAAACACATGAATGGGGATGTCGGTTTACGTGGGGAGATTTCGATTCGATTCAAGGCCTTATTGGAGGAACGGGTTGGTCTTCCAGTGATTTTGGTCGATGAGCGTCTGACCACGGTTGCTGCGACCCGTCTTTTGATTTCGGCAGATGTTTCCAGAAAGAAAAGAAAACAGGTAGTGGATCAGCTGGCTGCAGTGCAGATCCTTCAGGGATATTTGGATTCCAAATAAAAAGGGGTGGCCTTCACCCCTTTTTGCAGAATATAGAAAAAGGAGAAAATTATGCTTGATTCAAATAAAATTTTAATCCAAGAAGAAGACGGAACTGAAAAAGAAATGGAAATTCTTTTTACTTTTGATGATGATAGTCGATCAAAGAGTTATGTTGTTTTTACTGATCCTGCCGATGAAGAAGGACAGGTCTTTGCCTGTTCCTACAATGATTTTGGGGAAATGGAACCTGTCGAAGATGAGGATGAGCTGGAAATGATCGAAGAAGTCCTCGGTGCATTTATCGATGAGATGGAAGATTATGAGGAAGAATAAGAAAAAGCGCTCTGTTCGGATTTTGCCGATAGCAGTGATTTTGGCCCTGTGCATTGTATTGGCTCTTTTTTTTGGATATCATTATTCTTTAACTGCGGTGAATCAGGATCGCAGCGTGGAATTTGTGATTTCCAGCGGAGAAAGTGCGAGCAGTGTCTTAGCAAGATTACAGCAGGAGGGGTTGATCCGCAGTGAACTGACAGCTAGGATCTACATGAAGCTGAACAAAGAAACAGCTTTAAAAGCAGGAACATATGATCTCAATGGACAAATGGGGGTTGCCGAGATTCTAGCGACTCTTTCTGATGCTTCCAAAGCGCATTCAGAAGATGTGGTTGTTACGATTATAGAAGGAGAATGGTGCAAGCATATTGCCCAAAAAATTGAAGAAGTCACCAATGTGACAGCGGAAGAATTGCTTGCCCTGTGGAACGATGAAACATATGTTCGATCTTTGATGACAGATTATCCGTTTTTGACAGAAGAGATTTTTAATCCTGACTCTCGTTATCTGCTGGAAGGATATTTGATGCCTAATACTTATAATTTTAAACCAGAAACTACTGCTGACGCAGTAACCCGTCGTTTTCTTGATCAGTTCTCCAATGTGTTTGCTCGGTATCAAGACGACATTGCTTCTTCTCAATACAGTATTCATGAATTGATTACGCTGGCTTCGATTGTTCAGTATGAGGCCAGTGATGCGGAAGATATGGCTTTAATAGCCGGGGTATTTTATAATCGGATGGAAATCGGTATGGCACTGCAGTCTAGCGTGACCGTCTGTTATGCGATTGATATGGAAAAGGATGATGACTGGAAAAATTGTGAAACCAATCCTAACTATGATTCGCCTTATAATACATATCGGGTCAACGGACTTCCTCCAGGGCCCATTTTGAATCCTGGTGAAGAGGCGATTCGTGCTGTATTGGAGCCAACAGCATCGGATTATCTGTATTTTTTGGCGGATGTTTATGGGGATGGGACGGTCTATTATTCCAAGACCTATGAAGAACATCTGGCTTATAAAAAGAAATATTTAGATTAGGGGGAAGATGGATGAAACCTGTGATTATCGGAATTGCTGGCGGCAGTGCTTCTGGAAAAACTTCAATTGCTCATCGATTAAAAGAACAGTTTGAGGAGACCAATTCGGTCGTGATCATTCGTTTGGATGACTACTACAAGGATCAAAGCCATATGCCGATGGAAGAACGGGTAAAAACCAATTATGATCATCCATTCGCATTTGACATTGACTTAGTGATGCAGCAGCTTGAGCAGCTGATGGAGGCTAAGCCGATCGAAAAACCAATTTATGATTTTGTAACTCATACGCGAAGCCGCCATACTGAAATTATCGAGCCTTGTGATGTAATTGTGCTAGAAGGCTTGTTTGTCTTGGAGGATGAGCGAATTCGTTCTATTTTAGATATTAAAGTGTTTGTTGATACCGATGCGGATATTCGGTTCATTCGACGCTTGATGCGGGATGTAGAGGAACGTGGACGGACCCTGGAATCGGTGGTTAGCCAATATACCACTACTGTTCGAGTGATGCATGACCTTTTTGTAGAACCGAGTCGTCGCTATGCTGACGTGATTATTCCAGAGGGCGGCCACAATGAGGTTGCAATCGATCTTTTGAACACGAAAATCAGTAGCATCATTCAAGCCAATATGCTATAATGGTCGAAGTTAGGAGTGAAACGATGTCAGAGAAGATTTATGTAACACAAGAAGGTCTTGAAGAATTAAAACGGGAACAGGAAAATTTAATTCATGTTGTCCGTCAGGAAGTCATAGAGGATCTGCGGGCAGCCCGTGCTCAGGGCGACCTTTCAGAAAATGCAGATTATGATGCAGCAAGAGACCGTCAGGCGCAGGTCGAAGCTCGAATCAAGCAGCTGGAAGTAATGCTGAAAAATGTAGAAATCATTGAAGAAGGCAGCGGTAAGGTTGTCAAGCTTGGATCTACGGTTACTGTGCTGGATCTTGAAACTAATGAAAAAGCTACCTACACCATAGTAGGTTCGGTGGAGGCCGATCCGATCAATGGAAAGCTTTCTAATGCCACTCCGTTAGCCGCAGCAATTTTAGATAAGCGGGTTGGCTCGACTGTAGAGGTAGAAGTAGATGAACCCTATAAGGTGAAAATTTTAGAAATTAAAGCAAATAAATAGGTTTTTTTGCGATAAACGGGTATAAGATAAGCGGTGATGGTATGGGGAAACTGCTTATCTTTTTTATTGTTTTGCTTGTTTCTTTCTGGATCCAGTGGCATCCATGGCATGGACTGGATGAACCAAGAACAATCACAGTAGAAGTCCGGGGAGAAATTGAAAATCCAGGTTTGTTTGTACTGGAAGCTCCCGCCACGGTGGCCGTGCTGATGGATCAGCTGGAATTCAAAGAAAATGCTTCCTTGGATCGTCTTTCATTCCAGCAAGTTTTGATGGATCAGGAAATTCTAATCATTCCTTCCAAAGCAGAGATGGAAGGAACTATTTCTATTAACAGTGCTACTCTAGAAGAATTGATGAAGTTACCTGGAATTGGGGAAGTAACGGCTCAGCGAATTTTAGATTATCGAAGTGAACATGGAGGATTTAAACGATTGGAAGAACTGATGGAGGTTCCTGGGATCAAAGAAGCCAAATATGCCAAGATCAAGGATCAGATTCGTCTATGAAGCAGCTGAATTGGTTCTGGATCTTATTTTCAATTTGGCTGCTCAGTCTGGATCATGGCTGGTGGATGGCAGCGTTTTTTTTCCTTTTGACAGGGTCGCAACGCCACCAGATGGAAGTTTGGATCGTTTTGCTGCTTTCTTTTCGTATGTTGATCCCGTTCTCTCCCGATATCCCAGATCAATTTCAAGGTAGAGTGATTCGGCTTTATGACAACAGCGTACTGATTGAGAATAAAGGTGTTCGTTATCAGCTGATTACAGAAACTCGATTAACTTTGGATGATTGGGTCGAAGTAGAAGCCAATTGGATTGAAACAGAAGACAGTTCTCATTTTTTTGCTTTTGATACCCATTCTTATCGTCTTCAAAATCGAATAGCTGGTCTTTGTGAGGCCCGAACTTTGAAGGTTCTTCAGAGTTCTAAAAGCTGGCGGGGATGGCTTCAGAAAAAAATAGAAACCCAGCCTGAAGCCCTTCAGCCGGCGCTTTTTCAGCTTGTTTTAAATCAAGGAAAAGACGATTCTTCTTTTTTAGCAGAATGTGGTTTTCATTATGCGATGTTACTGCGCTTAATTACAGGAATATTAGGATATTTTTTTAAGGAAGATACCGTCAAACGAGCGGAAGTATTTTTTACTCTGTTTCTTCTGTTGATTTTGTATTTTCCGATGGCCCTTGTCCGTATTTTTTTCTTTTTGATATTTCAGAAAGATGGAAAACGAAAGTCATGTCTTCCATTTTATGGTTTGCTTGTTTATTTGTTTCATCCTCCGCTATTGCACTCCCTTGCTTTTTTAATCCCAGTAGGATTGATGTTGATCCCGCATGATCGCTCTTCCAGGATTCTTTTTTTGGTTCTTATCCAATCGTATTTCTTTTATGAATGCCATTGGATTTCGTTTGTTGTCTTTCGTTGGATTCAACGTGCGGCAGCAATTTTATCTTTATTAGGCTGGCTTCAGTTGATCACAGATCTTCCTTTTTTTACTTATTCAATGCATGCTTTGGAACCTTTTCTTCAACTGGAGAGCGAAATAATGATTGGGTTAGGAAAAATTCCAACTTTTCTTTTTGGAATTGGCCTTTTTCATTTGTTTTCCTCTTTGAAGAAAAAAAGAACGATGGGATTATTAGGAGTTTGTTTTGTACTATTAACAACGGGGTGGGTCTTTCCTTGGGCAGAAGTTTCCGTCATCAATGTTGGACAAGGGGATAGCCTGCTAATTCGATTGCCGCTTAATCGTGCTAACATTTTAATTGATACAGGAAAAAAATCGGCTTCTGATAAAGTTCTCCAATTTTTAAAAGCGCGGGGAATTCGTCATTTGGATGCCTTGATTCTCACTCATCAAGATGAAGATCATTGTGGAGGAAAAGATATCTTGATGGAACAAATGGAGATAAAAGAAATAATTGAACGTTACCAGGAACCGTTTTGCTTAGATTCATTTTGTCTTGTTTTTTTGGGACCTTTGAAAGACTATGAGGAGGAAAATGATAACAGCCTGATTCTTGCATTTTCTTTAAACGGACTTGATTTTCTGCTGATGGGAGATGCTTCCTCGCAAGCAGAGAAAGATTTGATCCAAACTTATGGCCGGATGCATTTTGACTTTGTTAAGATTGGACATCATGGAAGTCACACTTCGACCTCACTTGCCTTTTTAAACAGTGTGTCTTTTTCAACTGCGCTAATCAGCAGTGGGGTGAACAATCCTTACCAACATCCAGATCCTTTGATTTTAAAGCGGCTTTTTAGTTATGGGATTGCTGTTTTGAATACTCAGCAGCAAGGGGATATCACAATAGGGTTCACGCATTTCTTCAATTTTTTAATCACCAGTAATCAGGAATTTGGTATAATAAAAAAGGTGATGAAATGAATTACTGTGTGATTGGTACAGAGAGCTTTTTGATCCATGAAAAAATAGACGAAATTACGGTTCAGTGGCTGAAATCGGCGGAAGAAATTAATCGTAATATTTATGATGCAGCCGCTGGAGATTTTTCAATCAGCCAAATGTTGGAGGATTGTTGGACCGTTCCTTTTCTGAGCGAGTACAAGCTGGTGGTTGTTCGAAACGCTGTTTTTCTTTCTACACAGGGTTCATTGAGCGAATTAGATCAAGGTCGCCTAAGCGATTATCTTAAAAATTCTTGTCCCAGCACGATCTTGATTTTTACCGGTGATTTTGAAAAATTAGACAGTCGTAAAAAGATTGTTAAGACACTTCAGCAGCATGCGCAGGTGTTTGTGTTTCATCCATTGGATGAAGCTCAGTTTAAAAGTTATGTTCGCGATTGCTGCAAAAAACATCGACTGGAGCTAAATGATGCGGCAATGAATGAGCTACTGCGCCGGTTGCGGCCTGATTTAACCAATTTTCAAAATGTGCTGAGCAAATTGTTGCTTTATCCAGGTGTTTTGGATCAGACTGCCATCGACGCTTTGGTCAGCCGTCCACTAGAGGAGAATGTTTTTGATTTAGTGGATGCAGTGGTGCGCCATGATTTAAAGCAGGCGATGCATCTTTGGCGTGATTTGCAAATCCTCAACACAGATCCGATAGGATTAGTTGCTTTGATCGGTGGGCAGTTTCGGCTGCTTTATCAGACTAAGATCCTGCTTAGAAAAGGAATGAGCGACAAGGCCATGGCCAGTCAGCTTAAAGTTCATCCTTATCGGATAAAGTTGGCTCGGGAAAGCTGCCAGAAGATTAATTCCGATCAGCTGGCGGCTTTGATTCAACATTGTGCAATGCTAGATCAACAGTTCAAGACAGGAACACTGGATCGAACGATTGGGTTTGAAACCTTTTTAATTGCTGCAACAAGGGGGTAAATCAATGGAATCCTTAAAAAAATTATACAAGGTCGGTTATGGTCCCAGCAGTTCTCATACGCTGGCTCCAGCCGCAGCCTGTGAAAAATATCGAACACTTTTTCCTCAAACAGATCACTTACGGGTTGAACTGTATGGTTCTCTTTCATTGACAGGCAAAGGACATTTTACTGATGCAATCATAAAAAAGACTTTTTCTCCATGGCCTTGCGAAGTTCAGTTCAAGCTAGATTGGAAAGAGGCGTTTCCAAATGGATTTTATATTTACGGTTTTGATCGAGAAAGTCATCTGATCCAGCGTTGGACGGTGTTTTCTTTAGGGGGAGGAAGTATTCGCATTCTTGAGCTGCCAGAAGAAGAAGCTCAGGATCCCTATCCGGAAAAAAATATGAGTGAAATCATGGAATGGTGTCAAAACCATCACGCTTCGCTGTTTGACTATGTTTTGGAGCATGAGCCGGAGATTGAAAGTTACTTGAATACGATTTTGAATGCGATGATGAGCAGTGTTGAAAAAGGTCTTGAAGCCACAGGAATTTTGCCTGGAAAATTACGAATGGAGCGTAGTGCGAAGGCTATTTTCTTAAAATCAAAAAGTGTCGAAGATGAAATGGAGTGCATTCGGCTGCGTCAGATGGCATATGCTTATGCTGCCAGCGAGCAAAATGCTTCCATAGCTACTGTAGTCACCGCTCCAACATTAGGATCTTGTGGAATCATGGCTGGGTTGATGTATTACTATTA
>CALVGQ010000026.1 GCA_944327135.1 uncultured Erysipelotrichaceae bacterium
TCGCAGCCATTCTCGGTATCGGCCGCGCTTCGGCCTATAAACTCGCCAACTCCGGATTGTTCAAGACGATCCGCATCGGCAACATGATCCGCATCTCCAGGAAGTCCTTTGAGGATTGGCTGAAGGCAGAGGGGCTGGACGACGAAACGGAATAATTGATGGGAGCGCCACAGTAATCAAACTGTGACGCTCCTTAAATTTAAGTAGCGGAAGATTGAATAATAGTTTTTATAGCATCTAAATTGTATTTTGGATTTGGAATAGAAGAAATCACTGATTGTATATCTTCTGAATAAATTCCATTAATCAAAGCTAGGCCAATTACGCTTTCTTCAGTACCAACTAGTTTTTCAGATCCCCAACATCTTAGCAGTGACTCCACATCATTTGCGCCAGCAACTTTAACAAAATTGTACGCTTTTTGGCATGCTTCAAGATCAAAGTGTTCTTTTTGGAGATGGTAAAGCAACAAATTCATGTGCTTGAATATGTGGTTGTCGGATGTCTCATTAATTAAATTTTCGAAAGTTAACGTATTATCTGTTACTTCGTTACGACGGGCCATAAATGCTAGATTTATTAAGGCTGTATTTTTGACTTCTATATCATCAGAATGAGTTAATTTAAGAAATGCTTCCTCCGCTTCAGCAAATTTTTTGTTTCGATACATCTCTGTGGCGTTAGTAAGTGCATTCATCTGCTCAATAGTTCTAATTTCTGTTTCAAATTTGGTTGAATACAGTTTCGCATCCCCTAATACAGCAGCTAGTTTTATTGTTGTTAAGTACACACTATAGAAATCTCGGTGTTGCTCTAGTATGCTTTTCATTGTATTCAAATAGGAAATTTTAATTTCATCAGGAACAATTGTGATAGGGAGACTACAAATATCAGAATAAGTAATAAAAGACAGATATTTATATTTGGGGCATTCATGCGGAAACTTATCACTCAATGAAAGAATAATCTTATAATAACTTAATTTCGATGTATAACTTGAAGTAATTTCTGCCAGAGCATGGTATGTTTCAGCGACCATAATCGTGCATTCACAATTTTCTATCTCGCAATCGCACTTCATAATACTCTGAAGAACAGTAGATATTTTTTCATCCACATCAGAAATTTCTTGAAGTTGCTCTTTAGATAATTTAGAAATCGAAAGAACAATTTTTAAAATATCGAATTTACATTTCTTGGAAGAATACTTTGGCAAAGCAGCTAAACATTCTTTTGCAAAACGAACACCTGTATTGCTGTCCTCTGTTTTTTCAGCAATTTGTGCTTTAACTTTTAATAGCAAAAGTTCATCCACTTCTAGTGAATACTGTTTGTAAATTTTTTCAGCCGTCTCTAAAATAGGCATGGCCTCATTTACAGGCACCAATTCACATTTGAAAAGTAGTGCGACCAACTGCTTATCACGCAACCTCTTACTTTCCGTTGCTTCTGGAATTTCATCCAATAAAGTATTCAACAAAGCTAATTGCTCGGCTTTGTTTTCTACAATAGATGATTTCATCCCGATAGCAGCTAATCGGGTATTGAGCAGAGCTGTGTTATGGCAATCTTGGGTTAAACAGATAACTTTATCTAAAATGCTAATGTAGTCATCTCTTTCTGATTTTTTAAATCTTACAAAAACAATACTAGATAATAAGCGTCTCATTTCCTCAAGATCAGGCAGTAGCTTGAGATTGGATTCTACAAATGACAGTATTGCAAGCAACAATTTTGCCTTTAAAGGAACTGATTTAATTAAATATTTATCTTCGAGCAATTCATTTGTAATGCATTTTGAAAGAAACTGAACATCTTGAGGTTCAAGTTTCATAAGACTAAAATCTGAAAAAATATCGCAAATTTTCTCAAAATTCTTTTCGATCAAAGCAATTTCCAAATCTTTGATTTTTACTTCAACCTCAGTTTCGCTTTTAGCATGATATTTCATCCGCTGAGCCCAATGCTTGAGATGCAATACATCTTCATTACCAGGCAAAGTGTTTTCCACCATGGACGAAAAATACTCATACGGATTAACAAAAATCTTAGGTGGAGCAATTTTCAGTTGAGCAATCAATCTGCCCAAAAATAGTGTGGCTGGAATTTGGAAACCGCCTTTATCACTGTCTTGTCTAAAAACACTTTCAATATCTTTTTCCGACTCATTGCATGGATCAGTGTTATCAGGAGGAATAATAATGCTAACATTATTATTATTCTTAAGCCAATCAGGAAGAGATTCATAATCCTTGCGACTATAGCAGACCCATATATATTTATATGGAATAGGATATGCCAGCCGCTCTTTAATGGATTTCATTATGACATCATTTTCCCAGCCACTATATCCTAAAACGATAGGTGCTTTTTGCTGTAAAAAGGTTCTTAGCACTTGCGAAGAACTGACCATTTCGCTTTGGCAGGATACATCAGAAATCTCATTTGAAAGATTTGCAATATCATAAAATCTATATGTTCCATGTACATGAACAATTTGAATTTCTTCACTATTTACATTTATTACAAGGTTATCTGCTTTGTTTTCGGAAGAAAAAACATCTTTCGAGCCTATAATATCTAACGCTTGTTCTACTTTGTCATCGAAATTTGTCGTAAAAACTGTGTTTGTTACTGCTTTTGACTGTAGAATTTGTGCTAGCATTAAATTGCCAGAAGAAATTTTGGCTTTTTTGATGAGATCTCGATAAAATGCACTTCTGTTTATTGGATTTGGAAAAGCGCTGTCAATCCATGATGAATACAATTGAGAAGGGTTTGATTCATATGGAACAGAATTAGTCAATGCTCTTTGATACGCATCTTCTCCTCTTGCTTTTACTTTTTCCTTACATATTTCTATTATTTTAGATGCCGTAGGTATTTCTGGAACAGAAATACCTGCACCTACAATGAAAAAATACGCAAAGTTATTTTTATCATTAAGCAGTTCGACCGTATCACTAATAATTTGAATTCCCTCATCGAGAGTTATTTCCATCTATATCTCTCCTTTTTGATCCATTTAGGAAATCGGGCCTATAATTTTTGGTAATAATTCGATTATATTATACCATCGTTTACCAATTGCGGCAACGAGCGGTTCTTATTTACTAACGCAATTTTTATAACTTCCACACGCCAGAGGCTTACTCCTATGGCGTCTTTTTATGCTCAAAATTGTCCCGAAAGGAGTCGAAAATCCCATGCTTTTTCTTTCACAATCAGCCAAAAGGCCACCGCCCATAGGGTTTCCCCTCCAGTGTATCCGGGTAGCGTAGAGGCCGTATTTTTCCCAAAATGAACACTTTTTCACGCGGATGAAAAGAGGTGATACCATGCAGGTGTTTCGCTTTTCCTATTCCCCGGCCTTCTCGTGGCTGCGCTATGGGCTGCTGGGCGTGTTCCTCATCGCTCTGGTAGCGGG